>NZ_MVFZ01000009.1:0-200946 GCF_002042945.1 Citrobacter sp. A316 | reverse complement strand
TTTTTTGTATGCTTTTTTATTGTATAAATAACATATCATAAATATTAAAAAATCAAATGCAAACGCAAGGCAAATTAAGTTTTTTATAACTTCATTATTTTCAATGAAAAATATTTTCATATATAATATGATCTCCTACATAATTACCTAATTTTTCACCAACGTCCTCGCCATATTTTTCTGCAATCTTACCTGACGCAATAGTAATACCAACCCCTGTAGCAAAACACAGTGCAGCACCGACCCCTCTAGCTTCTATAGTAGAAAGCCCTAATACCATGTACAAACCACATTTGCTGCACGTCCAGTCGCCAGACCAGTAAGCATACTACTAGCCTGTTTGAATCCAAATTTACTATATTCAGTAATAGCGGCTTTTTTGCATGCACTTTCACGGCCTTTTGCACAGGCATCATAAATATTTGATGTATATCCGGCAAAATCTAAAACTATGCCAACAAAACCAACTGTTTTCATTAGCTTCATTAATTTTGCCGAACGATCAATATATGTAGCATAACCTTCAATATTATCTATTCCAGTTTTATCCAATTTATAGATAATTAAGTTCATAGGCATTCATTTAATTAATATTTATAAAGGTTTTTCCTTTTCTATAATCAAATTAATTTTATCTGGTCCGTTGTTTGATCGTAGTCCGGCACAAATCATGCCGCATCTGCCAGGACAAACATGCCGTACGGATGGATTTCGAGGTAATACTGCTCGCCGACGTCCGGCTGTAAACGCGTAGCGTTGACCTGCAATAAAATCTCCTGCCCGTGCCACTCTACCGTCACTTCATACTGCGGCCCCATATAGGCGACATGGCGGATTACGCAGCGTTGACTCTCCTCGCCGCGATCGCTGAGCGTGATCGCTTCCGGGCGCACACCGACCATCCCTTCGCCCTGCGTACCAAAGTGCAGCGGACGCGGCAGATGATAGCCGTAGATATCAACGTATCTGTCGCTGAAGGTAGCCGGGAACAGGTTGGCATCGCCCATAAAGCTCGCCATAAAGCGGGAGGCGGGCTGGCGGTAAAGATCCTGCGGTGAGCCGATCTGCATGATGTGTCCTTTGTTCATCACCAGCACGGTATCGGAAACCGCAAAGGCTTCGCTCTGATCGTGGGTGACGTACAGCGAGGTGATATCAAACTGCTTTTGCAGTTCACGGATCTTGTCGCGCATGCTGCGACGCAGGTTGGCGTCGAGGTTACTCAATGGCTCATCAAACAGCAGTACTTTCGGCTTGAGGATCAACGCGCGGGCCAGCGCCACGCGCTGCTGCTGACCGCCGGAGATCTGATCGACAAAGCGGTCTTCGAATCCTTCCAGATCCACCATCGCCAGCGCCTCTTTGACACGGGCTTTCAGTTCTGCGCGCGGTACGCCGAGCATTTTCAGGCCATAACCGACGTTCTCTCCCAGCGACATATGCGGGAACAGGGCATAGGACTGAAACACCATGCAGATATCGCGCTGCTGAATAGAGCGATGGGTGACGTCTTCGCCATCAATGAAAATTTGCCCTTCGCTCGGTTTTTCCAGCCCGGCAACCAGGCGCAAAATGGTGGTTTTGCCGCAGCCGGACGGGCCGAGCAGGGTTACCATTTGCCCCTGCGGGATGGTGAGGTTGATATTGTCGATTACCGTATTACTGCCAAATCGTTTGGTGACGTTGCGCAGTTCAACGAAATTTTTCTGAGTCATAGTGCGCTCCATTACGCCTGGTTTTTGGCTTTTGAACGGGAGGTACGTGATTCACCGATCAGCCAGTCAAAGATGAAAATAATCGCCAGCATCACCACGATCAGAATGGAACCGTAGGCAATCGCCACACCGTATTCGCCATCTTCCACGCGGTTGAGGATGTAGGCCGTCGCTACGCGGGTATCCGGCGTGACGAGGAATACGATGGCGCTGACGGTGGTGATGGCGCGCACAAAGCTATAAATCAGCGCCGAGAGGATCGCCGGGCGTAGCAGCGGCAGCAGGATATGCGTAATGGTACGCAGGGAACCGGCGCGCAGGCTGAGCGAGGCTTCATCCAGTGATTTATCGATCTGGCCGAGTCCTGCTATACCCGCGCGAATGCCGACCGGGACGTTACGCATTACCATCGAGATAATGACAATCGCCGCCGTACCAGTGAGGTACACCGGTGCGTTGTTAAAGGCCAGAATGTACGACACGCCCGCGACGGTGCCCGGAACGGCAAAGCACAGCATGGTGGTGAACTCGATGGTCTTCTTGCCTTTAAACTGCTGGCGCACCACGATCCACGCGATCAGCAGGCCGAAGATCGCGGTGATCGGCGCGGCAATCCCGGCGTAGAGCAGGGTGTCGAGTAGTGAAGGCCACGCGCCGTCGCTCATCCCCTGACCGAACAGTTTGGTAAAGTTCGCCAGCGTCAGGGTGTAGTCAACGCCCCAGTTGACGGTGAAACTGCCGTAGAAAATGCTGCCGTAGAGCAGGGCGTTAAAGGCAATCCACACCGCCAGCAGCGCGACCACGCTCCACACCAGCGTCACCGGTAATGGCTGTACGTCGCCCCGGTAGGATTTACCGGAAACGGTGACGTATGAGCGTTTACCAATCCACATATACTGCACGCAGAACACCAGCAGCGAGAACAGCAGCAGGAAGGCACCCAGCGTACTGGCGGCCTGGTAGTCGAGCTGCGAACCGGTGATGTAGAAGTAGATTTGCGTTGCTAGTACGTCGAAGTTACCGCCGAGCACCAGCGGGTTACTAAAGTCGGCCAGCGACTGCACCACCACAATTAAAAAGGCGTTCGCCAGCGCGGGTTTCAGCAGCGGGACAAACACGCCGTTAAAGGTCTGCCAGCGGCTGGCACGCAGGGTGTATGACGCTTCTTCCAGCGATGGATGAATGGTTTTGATTGCTCCGTCGAGGATCATAAACGCCATCGGCGTAAAGGCCAGAACCTGCGCCAGCCAGATGCCGGTAAAGCCATACAGCCAGTTGGTGTTGGTTAAACCAAACCATTCGACCATAAATTCGGTGATGTAACCGGAGCGTCCCATCATCAGCGTGACGCCTAAACCGACGACAAACGGCGGAGTGACGATCGGCAAAATCGAGAAGATACGTCCGATTATGGCGCTGCGTCTGGCGATACGGGTGGTGTAGATAGCCAGCACCAGACCAAAGAAGGTACAGCCGACGCCGACGGCAATCGACAGCATAATCGAGTTGAGGATCACCTGAATGATATGTGCCTGCGACAGCACATTCATAAATGCCAGCGGGGCAAATTCCCCGGCGTCGTTGGTGAACATCGGAATGAAAATGGCGATGCTCGGCCAGACGATAAAAATACCGATCAGAGCGACAATTGCGGTGAGCGAGCCGATGACGAAGCGGTCACCGCCCAGCCATTCGAGGCGGGTGAGCGCCAGGGTCATGATTGCGCCAAGCGCGACAAACAGCACGATGGTGGCATAGCCTAAACCGCGCCCTTCAAGGGTAGCGCTGGTGACGATAAAGGCCATACAGAAGAATGCCCAGCCCGCGTCAAGATAGTGGCGGCTGCGCTGTTCGCGCCTGGCTTCATGGAATGGGCGAACCAGCAGCAGGCTTGGCAGCAGATACCAGAGCCAACTGATATTGAACTGTGACCAGCCGTAGGCGGCGAGTATTTCCTCCCGCGTTGACTCCAGCAGACCGTAGTCCAGGCTCCAGCTCGGCAGCAGGGCAAACGCCAGCCAGCCGAGTAAAACCCAAAGAAATATCGCATCCCGTTTTTTCACGGGATGAAGTGCAAGTGTGTGTGACATAGCGTTTCCGGTAATCCAGGCCGGGTAAGGCGTTTACGCCGCACCCGGCAAATGAACGCAACGTGGGCTTATTTACCCATCTTAACTTCGCTAACCCACTTATTGATCAATGCCTTACGTACGTCAGTCGAGCCGTACTTATCCATGTCGTAATTGATAAGCTTCAGGTCGTCGAGCTTCAGCGAGTTAGGAGAGGTCTCGGCGGTGGTGTTGGTCAGGATCTGATAAGATTTCCCTTTCTTCCACGCCAGCTCCTGCGCGTCTTTCGACAGCACCCAGTCAACGAACAGTTTGGCGTTGTCGACGTTGCGCGCGCCTTTCAGGATGCTGACGCCGCCGATTTCATACCCGGTGCCTTCGCACGGAGAGATAAGCTCCAGCGGTGCGCCCTGTTCTTTTTCCAGCGAGTAGTCGTGCAGGAAGCCAATGCCGATAGCCGTTTCGCCGCGAGCGGCGTTACGCGCCGGGGCAATACCGGATTTGGTGTATTGAGAGACGTTGGCGTTGAGCTGTTTCAGGTAATCAAAGGCCTGATCTTCACCCCACAGTTGAGCAAAGGTCGCCAGCGCGGTGTAGGCGGTACCGGAGCTTTGCGGGTCAGCAATCTGGATTTCGCCCTTGTATTCCGGTTTGGTCAGATCCTTCCAGCATTTTGGCACCGGCAGGTTTTTCTCTTTCAGGCGCTGGGTGTTGACGCCAAAGCCCAGAATACCGACGTAAACCGCCGAAGAGAGGTTACCTTTGACCTTCGCGGGATCGCGGAATTTCTCCATGATCTGCTCGAGGTTTGGTGATTTATACGGCTGCAGCAGACCCATTTCACCGGCCTGAGATTGCGGATCCAGCGTACCGCCGTACCACACATCCGCCTGCGGGTTTTTCTTCTCGGCATCCACTTTCGCCAGCGTACTGCCCGAGCCGTTGCGAATGAATGAGGTTTTCACATCATATTTTTCACCGAAGGCTTTGGTTTCGGTTTCGCACATCTCGTTAGTGGCGCTGCAGTACACCACCAGACGGCCCTGCGCCTGGGCTGCGTTGCTGAAGGCCGCCAGCGTCAGAGCGGAAGCAATCAGGGTAGAGGTAAGCGTCAGTTTCATTGTTTTATCCTTTGACTGAGAGAAGGGGTAATGCCCGCAATGAGCAACGGCATCAGCAATAAACCCATAAAGACCGCGGCAACCGAGAGCAAACTGAACATTCCCGACCAGCCGTAATGTTCTATGACCAGCGACAGCGGCCAACCCGCCAGCGCGGCCCCCAGATAGGCGAACAGCCCGAGAAAACCAGTAATTGAACCTGCCGCCGCTTTGTGTCCGCATTCAACGGCTGCGAGGCCAATTAGCATTTGTGGGCCAAACACAAAAAAGCCCACGGTAAAGAAACACACTGCCAGTAGCGCGTAGTGGTGCACTGGTGCCAGCCACAGTGCGGCGACGGAAACCATCAGCCCCAGCGTGAACAGCAAAATCATCGGTGCACGCTGACCGCTGAACAGCAGATCCGATCCCCATCCGGCAAACAGCGCCCCCAGCAAGCCGCCAACTTCAAACAGCATCACCGTGGCATTGGCGCTGAGCAGATTCACGCCGTGGCTTTCCGTCAGCCAGATGTTGCCCCAGTCGTTGAGCGCAATGCGGATCAAGTAGACCAATACATACGACACGCCGAGCAACCAGATCATCGGGTTTTTCAGCATGGTGGTGCGCAACATTTGCCACAGCCCCATCGGCGGGCTTTGCTGTTCCTGACGCAGCTCCAGCGGGTCATACCGCCATTCCCCAACCGTGGGTAATCCTTCTTCCTGGGGCGTGCCTTTCAATTGCAGGGTGAGCCAGATTCCCAATGCCATGCTGATTATCCCCGGTGCCAGCATGGCTGCCTGCCAGCCCCACCAGTGGGCGGCAAAAGCGCTAATCAGCGGGATAATGGCGCCACCGATGTTGATCGACATATTCCAGCAGCCCCACCAGAAGCCACGTTCGTTGCGCGAGTACCAGTGGGTCAGTAGTCGGGCACAGGGCGGCCAGCCCCAGCCCTGAAAAAATCCGTTCAGCGTCCAGACCACCAGCAGCAGCGTCAGCGATTCACCAAAGGCGAACAGCACGTTTAAAACGCCGGTAGCAAACAGGCCAATGCCCATAAATGCGCGTTGTCCGTGGCTGTCGTGCCACAGCCCGGCGGTAAATTTCGACAGACCATAGGTCAGATAAAACAGTGATCCGAGCAGGCCGATATCGCCTTTATCCAGACCCAGATCCGTTTGCAGCGCCGGAAGGACGTAGTTAACGCTTTTGCGCGTCAGATAAAACGCGGCGTAACCAATTACCATACACATCAGCAGCCGGGGGCGTAGCGCCCGGTATTGTTGGTCTGTTTCGCTGGCTGAGCGTGTAGGCATGGCAGTCTCCGTTTGTGCTGACTATAGGAAAGTGAAAGCAAAAGGGGATGAGAGAAAGTCCGCAGTGACTAAGACTTTTTCCTGGTTAGCGGCTGGTTTGTTGCAAATTTGTGGGCAGGTTAACAATTACTCGCGTGCCGTTGTTTGATTCGAGCGTCAGTTCACCGCCAAGGGCGCTCACCCGCTCACGCATCCCCTGGATACCGAAACCGGGAATTTTTTCTGGCAGAATACCAACGCCGTTGTCAGCGACGTCCAGAAACAAGCAATGCTCCCGCTGGCGCAGCGTAATCGACACATCGCTGGCATCGGCGTGTTTACAGACGTTATTGAGTAACTCCTGCAACAGGCGATACAGCGTGAAGCGTACCGTTTCGTTTTCTGGCGTATTCTCTAGCTGATAATCAAAGCGACAGCGAATACCCCGTTCAGAAAAAGCAAATTCATTCACCAGATGATGTAGTGCATCTTTAAAAGACAGTTCATCGAGCGCGGGGGGCCGCAACTGGCGAAGCAACTGGCGAGTGGAGTGGTGAATACGCCGGGCAAGGTCGTTGATTTGATTCGCAGCCTCAAGCGTTTGCTCGCGACCCGGCGCGCGTTTGACCAGCTGCGACTGAATTTGAATGGCGGTGATGTTCTGACCAATTTCGTCGTGTAGTTCCCGCGCCAGGCTTTTGCGCGTATTTTCTTCGGTGCGGATCAACTGTTCGGTCAGCGCGCGACGCGCTGCCAGTTCGGTTTCCAGGCGCTGGCGATAATGGTGCAGGTTTTGCGCCAGATGCTGCTGGCGGCTAATGGCGATCCCCAACCCTATGCCGAGCAGCGCCTGGGTAGCGAGGAAAATCTCCAGCTCCAGTAGGTTACTGAACCCGACGCCGATTTGCCGGGCGATGGTGATCATCATACTGCCGAGCAATCCGGACAACACACCGCCCTGCCAGCCAAATTTCCATGCCATCACCACGTTCGGTAAGAACACCACGATCAGCAACAGGCGCTCGATCTCCGGCGACAGCACCATCTGGGTGCCGATGCCAATAATAAAAAACAGGCTGCACCAGATGATAAGCGAAGTGCGCAGCGGGGGATTGGTGGTATCCAGTCCGAGCAGATGATAGCGGTGCTGTTGGCGCAGAAATTCATAGATCAGATAGACAAACGGCGTCAGCAGCACGCCGCCGGTAAACGACGCCAGGCCAATCAACGTTGCCGGGCTCTGGATAAACGGTGAAAGCAGGGCGGTATTGAGTAATGAAGTGATCGTCACCGCGGCCAGCAGCAGCGTTAAGCGTTGCCAGTACAGGGGAAAGCGGTGCCAGTATGACTGGCCGATGCTCGCCGGAATCAGGCTAATTAACGGCGCAGCCAGCAGGATATAGCCATTCAATAATTGCTCGCTGTGCAGCCAGAACAACATCAGTAGGGGTGGCAGTATCAGCGCGGGCCAGTAACGGCGAGAAAGCAGAATTAACAGGGCGAGATAGACGCCGTGCGGCAGGAATAGCGCCGCCTGCTGGCCGTTGTGGGTCAGGTAAAACCCCAGCGTCCACAACATCAGCCAGCCCGATCCCCAGGCCAGCAGAATAAACAGAGAAATAACCCAATGCCGAAGGCTTCGCGACATTAATGCCCCGTCAATAGCTGGTGGTCGAGGGCAAAATGCACCAGATCGATGGTGCTGTGGCATTGCAGTTTGCCCAGCACGTTCGCCCGATGAACGTGCACTGTCTTGTGGCTGAGGTCGAGCTTGAAGGCGATCTCTTTTACGCTGTCGCCTTTGACCAACAGATCAAACACTTCACGCTCTCGCGGGGTCAGAACTTCCAGGACCTGCGCGGGCTGCTCGCCGCCGCGTAACGCCCGCAGCGCATCGGCGCACAGGTAATGTCCGCCCATGCCCACCGAGCGTACCGCCTGCACCAGTTCTTCCGGGCCGCAGCGTTTGGTCAGGTAACCGCTGGCGCCAGCGTCCAGCGCGCTTTGCACAAACGTCGGCGAGTCATAAATGCTGAGAATGATGGCGCGAAAACCGGGCTTCTGTGCCCGCAGTCGTTTTAACAGGCTCAGACCATTTTCATCCGGCATGGCGATATCCATTACCGCGACGCTGACGTCATCATGCAGAAGTGCAGGCCAGGCCTCCGCCGCGCTGCTGTACTGACCGGTAACGTTAAGATCGTCTTCGAGACTGAGTAATTGCGCAAAGCCGGAACGCACCACCACATGGTCATCCACCAGCACAACATGAATCATGATATTGCTCTCTTGCCTGACAATGGTGCCTATGATGCCTGCCAGCGCTGTGCTGGCAATCACCGTGGCGCGGATATGTAACGAATGTAACAAAATCGCAATAATTTGCCGGGTGTTATAGCGAGTGTAGGCCTGATAAGCGCAGTGCATCAGGCATATGATTACCGGATGGCGGCGCAAGCGCCTTATCCGGCCTACGTTCTGTAATGAGCGAAATAGCTAACTATTGCCGCTTTTTTTCTAAAAACAGATCGCTATTAACCAGAATTTTTAATTCCTTTATCAAATAGTGCCGCAACGAAATACTGCCTCCATAACAAGACAGGGGAGCAGACAATCATGGCTATTTCATCGCGTAACGCACTTCTTGCCGCACTGGCATTCATCGCATTTCAGGCGCAGGCGGTGAACGTCACCGTTGCTTATCAGACCTCCGCCGAACCCGCCAAAGTGGCGCAGGCGGATAACACTTTTGCCAAAGAGAGCGGGGCGACCGTTGACTGGCGCAAATTTGACAGCGGCGCGAGCATCGTTCGTGCGCTGGCATCCGGTGATGTGCAGATCGGTAATCTTGGCTCCAGCCCGCTGGCGGTCGCTGCCAGTCAGCAGGTGCCCATTGAAGTTTTCCTGCTGGCGTCAAAGCTCGGCAATTCTGAAGCGCTGGTGGTGAAGAAAAACATCAGTAAACCGGAAGATTTGATTGGTAAGCGTATTGCCGTGCCGTTTATCTCCACCACCCATTATAGCCTGCTGGCGGCGCTGAAACATTGGGGGATTAAACCCGGCCAGGTAGAGATTGTGAACCTACAGCCACCGGCGATTATTGCCGCCTGGCAGCGCGGAGACATTGATGGCGCGTATGTTTGGGCGCCTGCGGTCAACGCGCTGGAAAAAGACGGCAAGGTGTTAACCGACTCCTCGCAGGTTGGCGAGTGGGGTGCGCCGACGCTGGACGTGTGGGTGGTGCGCAAAGATTTTGCCGAGAAGCATCCTGAGGTGGTGAAAGCCTTTGCCAAAAGCGCTATCGATGCCCAGCAGCCTTATATCTCTAATCCTGATGAATGGCTGAAGCAGCCGGAGAATATCAGCAAATTGTCGCGTTTGAGCGGTGTACCGGAGACGGATGTGCCGGGGCTGGTGAAAGGCAACACTTACCTGACAGCGCAACAGCAAACCGCTGAGCTAACCGGTCCGGTGAATAAAGCGATTATCGACACCGCACAGTTCCTTAAAGAGCAGGGCAAAGTTCCCGCTGTCGCGACAGATTACAGCCAGTACGTGACCGATCGCTTCGTGCAATAAATAAGGAGGCGCTGATGCTGCAAATCTCTCATCTTGCCGCCAGCTACGGTGGAAAACCGGCGCTGGAGGATATCAACCTGACGCTCGATAGCGGTGAACTGTTGGTGGTACTCGGCCCTTCCGGTTGTGGGAAAACCACATTGTTAAATCTGATTGCCGGATTTGTGCCATATCAGCATGGCAGCATCACGCTGGCGGGTAACAGGGTTGATGGCCCGGGGGCAGATCGCGGGGTCGTGTTCCAGAATGAAGGTCTGCTGCCCTGGCGGAACGTGCAGGAGAACGTGGCTTTTGGTCTGCAGCTGGCGGGGGTGGAAAAAACACAGCGTCAGCGTATTGCCCTTGAGATGTTGCAGAAAGTCGGGCTGGAGGATGCGGGCAAACGCTTTATCTGGCAGCTATCCGGTG
This sequence comes from Citrobacter sp. A316, assembly GCF_002042945.1. Lineage (NCBI taxonomy): Bacteria > Pseudomonadati > Pseudomonadota > Gammaproteobacteria > Enterobacterales > Enterobacteriaceae > Citrobacter > Citrobacter sp. A316. The sequence continues at coordinate 190,774 of NZ_MVFZ01000009.1, read as the reverse complement.
GGCAGCGTCAGCGCGTCGGCATTGCGCGGGCGCTGGCGGCCAACCCGCAGCTGTTGTTGCTGGATGAACCCTTTGGCGCGCTCGACGCCTTTACCCGCGAGCAGATGCAAACCCTGCTGCTGAAGTTGTGGCATGAGACCGGCAAACAGGTGTTGCTGATTACCCACGATATCGAAGAAGCAGTATTTATGGCGACAGAGCTGGTATTGCTGTCGCCAGGCCCAGGCCGGGTACTGGAGCGTCTGCCGCTGAATTTCGCCCGTCGCTTTGTGGCCGGAGAGCCGAGTCGCAGCATTAAGTCCGATCCGCAGTTTATCGCCATGCGCGAGTATGTGTTAGGTCGGGTCTTTGAACAACGGGAGGCATTCTCATGAGCGTGGTGCTTAATGATAAACCCCGTCGCCAGCGGGTGCTGAACTGGCGTTGGCCGTTGTCGCGACAGATTACCTTAAGCCTCGGTACGCTGGCCGTCATTCTGGCGGTGTGGTGGACGGTGGCGGCGCTGCAGTTAATCAGTCCGCTGTTTTTACCACCGCCGGGTCAGGTTTTGCAAAAGCTGATCGTTATTGCCGGTCCGCAGGGATTTATGGATGCCACGCTGTGGCAGCATCTGGCGGCGAGTCTGACGCGTATTGTTATCGCGCTGCTGGCGGCGGTGCTGTTGGGCGTTCCGGTTGGGATCGCGATGGGGCTGAGTCCGACGATGCGTGGCATTCTCGATCCGATCATTGAACTGTATCGTCCGGTTCCGCCTCTGGCCTATTTACCGCTAATGGTTATTTGGTTTGGCATCGGTGAAACCTCCAAGATCCTGCTGATCTATCTGGCGATTTTCGCCCCTGTGGCGATGTCGGCGCTGGCGGGGGTGAAAAGCGCACAGCTGGTGAGGGTGCGCGCCGCGCAGTCGCTGGGGGCTAGCCGTGTGCAGGTTCTGTGGTTTGTTATTTTGCCGGGGGCATTACCGGAGATCCTCACCGGGTTACGCATCGGGCTTGGCGTGGGCTGGTCGACGCTGGTGGCAGCTGAACTGATTGCTGCCACGCGAGGTTTAGGATTTATGGTGCAGTCAGCCGGAGAGTTTCTGGCAACGGATGTGGTGCTGGCGGGGATCGCGGTGATTGCCGTTATCGCGTTTATTTTAGAACTGGGTCTGCGCGCGCTTCAGCGCCGCCTGACGCCCTGGCATGGAGAAGTACAATGAGTGAACGTCTGAGCATTACCCCGCTGGGGCCGTATATTGGCGCACAAATCATCGGCGCGGATTTAACGCGTCCGCTGAGCGATAATCAGTTTGAACAGCTTTATCACGCGGTACTGCGCCACCAGGTGGTGTTTCTGCGTGAGCAGGTGATTACGCCGCAACAGCAGCGGACGCTGGCGCTGCGTTTCGGCGATCTGCATATTCATCCGGTCTATCCGCATGCTGAAGGGGTAGAAGAGATTATCGTACTGGATACCCATAACAATAATCCGCCGGATAACGATAACTGGCATACCGATGTGACCTTTATCGACACGCCGCCTGCCGGGGCGATTCTGGCAGCAAAAGAGCTACCATCAACCGGAGGAGACACCCTGTGGACCAGTGGGATTGCCGCTTATGAAGCGCTCTCTGAGCCGTTCCGTCAGTTGCTGAGCGGCCTGCGGGCAGAGCATGATTTTCGTAAATCATTCCAGGAATATAAATACCGCAAGACCCCGGAGGAGCATCTGCGCTGGCTGGAGGCTGTCGCTAAACATCCACCGTTGCTGCATCCGGTGGTGCGCACGCATCCGGTGAGCGGGAAGCAGGCGCTGTTCGTGAATGAAGGATTTACCACGCGAATTGTGGATGTCACGGAAAAAGAGAGCGAGGCATTATTGGGCTTTTTGTTCGCGCATATCACCAAACCGGAGTTTCAGGTGCGCTGGCGCTGGCAGCCCAACGATGTGGCGATTTGGGATAATCGCGTGACGCAGCATTATGCGAATGCGGATTATCTGCCGCAGCGGCGTATTATGCACCGGGCGACAATTTTGGGAGATAAGCCGTTTTATCGGGCGGGGTGATTGCCGGCGGCGATTGACTTATCGGGCCTGAATCTGTAGGCCCGATAAGGCGAAGTCGCCATTCGACAACAAAGTGATTAGCGCAGGATTTTTTTCTCAGCCAGATCCAGAGCGAAGTAGCTGAAGATCAGATCCGCGCCAGCGCGTTTGATTGAACCTAAGCTTTCCAGCACCACTTTCTCTTCATCTATAGCACCCGCCATCGCTGCGAACTTAATCATCGCGTATTCACCGCTGACCTGATAAGCGCCAATCGGCAGCTCGGTACGCTCGCGGATATCGCGCAGAATATCAAGGTACGCGCCAGCCGGTTTCACCATCAGGCAGTCTGCGCCCTGGGCTTCATCCAGCAGCGATTCGCGAATTGCTTCACGGCGATTCATCGGGTTCATCTGATACGTTTTACGATCGCCTTTCAGCGCCGTGCCTGCGGCTTCACGGAATGGACCGTAGAAAGAAGAGGCAAACTTGGTGGAGTAGGACATGATCGCAGTATCGGTGAAGCCCGCGGCGTCCAGCGCCTGGCGAATCGCCTGTACCTGGCCATCCATTGCGGCGGAAGGGGCGATGAAATCTGCGCCCGCTGCGGCGGCAACGACCGCCTGTTTGCCGAGGTTAGCAAGGGTTAAGTCGTTATCAACACCGTGCTCGCACAGAACGCCGCAGTGACCGTGAGAGGTGTATTCACAGAAACAGGTGTCGGACATGACGATCATTTCCGGTACGGTCTGCTTACAGATACGCGACATGCGTGCCACCAGGCCGTCTTCTTTCCAGGCATCGCTGCCGGTGTCATCGGTATGATGAGAAATCCCGAAAGTCATGACCGAGCGGATGCCTGCATTGGCAATGCGTTCAATTTCGCGTGCCAGGTGTTTCTCTGGAATGCGCATCACGCCGGGCATGGCGTCGATAGCTTTGTAATCGTCGAGTTCTTCTTCAACAAAGATCGGCAACACCAGGTCATTTAAGCTGAGTGTTGTCTCTTCAAACATAGCGCGCAGCGCAGGAGATTTGCGCAGGCGGCGAGGGCGTTGGATTAGGTCTGTCATGGTATGCCTGATGTTTGTGGAATCGAAGGCCGTAGTATACCCGAACCTGAGGGCGAGGGGTTTACGAAAGTTGGCGTTATGCCGGGGTTATGGTGATGGTGCCTATACTTCGTATTATGTGTAATTTCTATTTTTGCAATTATCATTATTTTAAATGGTGATTAGTTTTATGGTGAATTTAGTTTAATTTAATCTATAATTAAGCGGTGGGGATTTAATGGAGTTTATTAGCTGACGTTTTATTTTTAAGTTAATCATAGTTTCAATGTATTATTTTGTCATTTTTCTTGAGTGTAACTGTCTAAAATAAAAATGATTTTTACGCGATCTTACTGTTTCAAATGATTTGTTTGCCTATTGTCCGTAATCGGACTTAATCCAAAGAATAATTGAACCTTTCCTTTGTGAAACCGCATAATCTTCCCCGCGAAACATAAAATGTTTTCTTTGCATTGATAATTGATGGATCAACTATATTACGTCCCTGAGGAGGGATGACAAATGCACACTTGGAAAAAGAAACTTGTAGTATCACAATTAGCATTAGCCTGCACTTTGGCAATCACTTCTCAGGCGAATGCTTCTACTGATATCTCTGGGACCACCTACACAACGTTTGCCCATTATAATGACGCCTCTTATGCTGATGGCGTCTATTACGATGGATATGTCGGTTGGAACAATTACGACACCGATAGTATTTATAACGGTGATATTTATCCGGTAATCAATAACGCCACTGTCAACGGCGTTATTTCTACTTATTATCTGGATGATGGGCTGTCTACTAACACCAATAACAACAGCCTGACGATTAAAAACAGCACCATCCACGGTATGGTGACATCCGAATGTATGAGCACGGATTGTACTAACCGTACGGGTACCGACTACTACTACGATCGCCTGGCAATGAACGTCATCAACTCAACGATTGATGACAACTACGAACATTATACCTACAACGGTACGTATAATGACGCAGCTGACACGCACGTTGTCGACGTTTATAACCTGGGTACGGCTATTACTCTGGATCAAGAAGTTGATCTGTCTATCTCCGCCAACTCTCACGTTGCAGGTATTACGCTGACTCAGGGTTATGAGTGGGCAGATATTGACGACAATACCGTTAGTACCGGCGTAAACAGCGGCGAAGTGTTTAACAACACCATTGCTGTTACCGATTCTACCGTGACCTCTGGTTCATGGACTGACGAAGGCACCACCGGCTGGTTTGGTAACACCAGCAATGCAAGCGACTACAGCGGTAATTACAAGGATGCTGACGATATTGCATTAGCTGTGATTGCACATCCGGATGCGGATAACGCGATGCAGACCACCGCAACGTTTAACAATTCCACGCTGATGGGTGACGTGCTGTTCTCCAGCAATTTTGATGAGAACTTCTTCCCGAACGGTGCTGACACTTATCGTGATACCGATGCTGACCTGGATACCAATGGTTGGGACGGTACTGACCGTCTGGATCTGACCCTGAACAACGGCAGTAAGTGGGTGGGTGCGGCAATGTCTGTGCACCAGGTTGATTCCGATGGCGACGGCGTTTACGACAGCTACGATGCAGGCACTGAAGCCACCGCTACGCTGATCGATATCACCGCTAACAGCCTGTGGCCGTCTTCAACCTACGGTATCGATAGCGACACAACTTCTTATGACGAAAATGGTCATGTAGTTGGCAACACTGTCTACCAGAGCGGCCTGTTCAACGTGACCCTGAATACGGGTTCACAGTGGGATACCACCAAAACTTCTCTGATTGATACTCTGAGCATTAACAGCGGTTCCGTCGTCAACGTGGGTGATTCTACCCTGATCTCCGACACTATTGGCCTGACCGGTGGTTCTGCACTGAACATCAACGAAGATGGCCATGTTGCAACAGATACTCTGTCTATCGACAACAGTACTGTAACGATTGCTGACGACGTATCTGCTGGCTGGAGCGTGGGTAATGCAGCTCTCTATGCAAACACCATTAACGTCACTAACAACGGCGTTCTGGATGTTGGCAACAGTACCGGTAATGCACTGCAGGTTGATACCCTGAATCTGACCAGCTACACCGACGCTTATAACCATGTTAACGCGGGTGTTTTCGACATCAACAGCAACAACTATGTGCTGGATGCTGACTTGACCAACGATCGCACTAACGATACTACCCAGGCTAACTACGGTTATGGCGTGATCGCGATGAACTCTGATGGTCATCTGACTATCAACGGTAACGGCGATTCCGACACCTCAGGCGATCAGTCTGAAGTTGATAACTACGGTGACCACGTAGCAGCGGCAACCGGTAACTATAAAGTCCGTATCGACAACGCTACTGGCGCAGGTTCTGTTGCGGATTATAAAGGTAACGAGCTGATCTACGTTAACGACGCGAACAGCACTGCGACCTTCTCTGCAGCCAATAAAGCTGACCTGGGTGCTTACACCTATCAGGCACAGCAGCAGGGTAACACTGTTGTTCTGCAGCAGATGGAACTGACAGACTACGCGAACATGGCGCTGAGCATCCCGTCTGCTAACACCAATATCTGGAACCTGGAACAAGATACCGTTGGTACTCGTCTGACTAACGCACGTCATGGTCTGGTTGATAACGGTGGTGCATGGGTAAGTTACTTCGGTGGTAGCTTCGATGCAGATAACGGCACCATTAACTACGATCAGGATGTTAACGGCATCATGGTCGGTGTTGATTCCAAAATTGATGGTAACAATGCTAAGTGGATTGTCGGTGCTGCAGCAGGCTTCGCGAAAGGTGATATGAGCGACCGTACCGGTCAGGTGGATCAGGATAGCCAGACTGCCTACATCTACTCTTCTGCTCACTTTGCCAACAACATCTTCGTTGACGGTAACGTAAGCTACTCTCACTTCAACAACGACTTGTCTGCCAACATGAGCAACGGTCAGTATGTTGATGGCAGCACCTCTTCTGATGCCTGGGGTTTTGGCCTGAAACTGGGTTATGACCTGAAACTGGGTGACGCAGGTTACGTAACGCCATACGGCAGCGTATCAGGTCTGTTCCAGTCTGGTGATGACTATAAGCTGAGCAACGACATGAAAGTTGACGGTCAGTCTTATGACAGCATGCGTTATGAACTGGGTGTAGATGCAGGTTATACCTTCGCCTACAGCGACGACCAGGCGCTGACTCCGTACTTCAAACTGGCCTACGTTTACGACGATTCTAACAACGATTCTGACGTAAACGGCGACTCTATCGACAACGGTGTAGAAGGTTCTGCGGTACGTGTCGGACTGGGTACTCAGTTCAGCTTTACCAAAAACTTCAGCGCGTACACAGATGCTAACTACCTCGGTGGTGGTGATGTTGATCAAGACTGGTCCGCAAACGTTGGTGTTAAATATACCTGGTAAGAACTGTCTTACAGTGAAATATAAGGTAATTTAATTCAGAAATAATGCCCGTCACGGATTTGACGGGCATTTATTGCAAGGAATGCGCAAATGCTAGCTTCAAATAAACCGCTTGTGGAATTTGGTAAGCTTGATAAATGTTTGTCGAAGTATGGCAAACACTTTGAATGTGATAACGATAAAGAAATAATATATTCAAGTGATGTAAATAGTGACGATACTTTCATTATTTTAAGTGGTGTTGTTTCCCTGCGTAGAGGGGAAAACGTGCTGGTTGGGATTGCACAGGCGCCATTCATTATGGGCCTTTCCGATGGCGTGATGAAAACAGATGTACCATACAGATTAATAACCGAAAGTGATTGTACTGGATATCATCTTCCCGCCTCACAAACAATTAATATAATTGAAGAGTGCCAACTTTGGCGTGAAGCTTTTTGTTGGCTAGCATGGCAAAACTCTATGCTTGAATTGCGCGATCTGCAGTTGATCGGCAATAACTCCTACGATCAGATTCGCGCCACGCTGATATCCATGACGAAATGGGACGAGGTTCTTCGTTCGCGTATCGGCGTTATGAACTATATTCACCAACGCACACGAATTTCACGCTCAGTTGTCGCTGAGGTTCTCGCGGCATTGCGTAAAGGTGGTTACATTGAAATGAATAAAGGCAAACTGGTGTGCATTAACCGTTTGCCTTTTGAGTATTGAATCAGGATGCAGGAATGACCTGTGGTTTGTACCCACTCAACTCTGCAACCAGTTCGTTGATACCGTCGCTCATATTGGTAAAACGGGTCAGCGGAGAGCGCGTCACTACGACAAATGCCCCAACGTTTTGCTGTGGGATCATCGCCATATAGGTAATAAAGCCACCGCCGCCACCGGTTTTTTGAATAATGCCCGGTCTGCCATTCTTCGGCGCCATGTAGACCCAGCCCAAACCAAGCGCATCGGCTCTGCCCGGAACGTCCATTCCCACTACTTTAGTTAACTGCGTACGCTGGTAAATCAGCGTCTGCATCCGGTCAGCCTGCTGGCTACGATGATAAAAGTCAGAAGAGAGATACTGCTGCATCCAGCGCATCATATCGCCAGGCGTTGAATACACGCCGCCGCTGCCCATCGCTGCCAGCGTATTGTTACAAGGGCTGGCACCTTTTTCCGCGACCATCAGGCGTCGACACTGATCGGGGGACGGCGTAAAGGTGGTGTCTTTCATCCCCAGTGGGCGGGTGATTTTTTCTTCAAACAGCTGCGGATAAGGCTTACCGGACGCGGTACCCAGCGCATCGGCCAGCAGGTCAAACGCCAGGTTGGAATAAGAAGCCTGCGACCCCGGTGCGGCTTTAAGCGTAGCCGTTGAGAGATAGCTCCAGCGCTGCTCGCGGGTTGGCCAGACAAACACCGGGCGCTTGGCCGCACCGCCAGGCTGTTCGCGCGGCAGTGCGCTGGTATGTGTCGCCAGATTCACCAGCGTAATTGGTGTTCCTTGATAAGTGGGTACGCGAGCGCCTGGTGGTGCATATTTACTCAAAGGATCGTTGAGTTTGACCGTGCCCTGATCGAGTAATTTCACCAGCATTTCGCTGGTCATTAATTTGGTAATTGAGGCAATACGGATTACGGAATCCAGTTGCGGGTGAACATTATTGCCGGGGCGTGTTTCACCAAAACTGCGAAATACACGCTGATTACCATCAATCACCACGAGCGCCATCCCCGTAGCACCACTGCCGTAAAATATATGGTCGGCATAACGATCAACGATATCAGAGGCGAAGACCGGATCGGTTATAGGCTGTGCCGCCTGGACAGATGTCAATGACGCCGCACACAGCGCGGCAGAAAAAAGCAGACTACGTTTCAACGGTGGTGTCCATGAGTTAGAGAAAGTGAAAAAGGATGTCGTGCGTATGCGTATTTATACTACTCATCGGCGTATTGCAAAGCGCTTATCAACCAATGATAGTGGGAAAAACGTAACGATGAGTAAACACAGGAGTTTCCTGGATTGCGGATGTTCGCTTTTGTGATCTCACGCTGTGATAATCTGCACGTACAGGAACGTTGTCGAGTGTGAAAACCACAGAAACAATTCTTCATAACCGAGGTGCGAACTAAGTGCCTTGGTTTTGGTCACAATTGTCGGTTTCAGCTTGTGTTTTTGGGCGTAAGCCGTCTGGCCACTGCACTCCACGGTGGCAAATGCACAGCAGTCGTCATAACGATAAGAAGTTAGCAGGAGAGCACTATGTTTAAGTCTTTTTTCCCAAAGCCGGGACCGTTCTTTATTTCGGCATTTATTTGGGCACTGGTCGCCGTTGTATTCTGGCAAGCAGGTGGGGGAGCCTGGGTTGCACATATTACCGGCGCGTCGGGAGACGTACCAATTAGCGCGGCGCGTTTCTGGTCGCTGGATTACCTGATTTTTTATGCGTACTACATTCTTTGTGTCGGGGTGTTCGCGCTGTTCTGGTTTCTCTATAGCCCACACCGCTGGCAGTACTGGTCTATTCTGGGCACATCGCTGATTATTTTTGTGACCTGGTTTCTGGTGGAAGTCGGAGTCGCCGTCAACGCCTGGTATGCGCCATTCTATGACCTGATTCAAACTGCGCTCAGCGCACCGCATAAGGTGAAGATTGAGCAGTTCTACCATGAAGTGGGCATCTTTCTTGGCATTGCGCTGATAGCCGTGGTCATTGGCGTGATGAACAACTTCTTCGTTAGCCACTATGTGTTCCGCTGGCGTACCGCGATGAACGAACACTATATGGCGCATTGGCAGCATTTGCGTCACATCGAAGGCGCAGCGCAGCGTGTGCAGGAAGACACCATGCGTTTTGCTTCTACGCTGGAAGATATGGGCGTCAGCTTTATCAACGCGATTATGACGCTGATTGCTTTCCTGCCTGTACTGGTTACGCTCTCTGCCCATGTTCCTGACCTGCCGATTATTGGACATGTGCCTTACGGCCTGGTGATTGCCGCGATAGTCTGGTCGCTGATGGGAACCGGTTTGCTGGCCGTGGTCGGGATCAAACTTCCCGGGCTGGAGTTTAAAAACCAGCGCGTGGAAGCGGCCTATCGTAAAGAACTGGTCTATGGCGAAGATGATGGCAACCGTGCGACGCCACCGACGGTGCGCGAACTGTTCCATGCGGTACGGCAAAACTACTTCCGTCTCTATTTTCACTATATGTACTTCAATATTGCCCGTATTCTTTACCTGCAGGTTGATAACGTTTTCGGCCTGTTCCTGCTGTTTCCGTCGATTGTTGCCGGTACGATTACGCTCGGCCTGATGACGCAAATCACTAACGTGTTTGGCCAGGTGCGCGGCTCGTTCCAGTATCTGATTAACTCCTGGACAACGTTAGTGGAACTGATGTCTATTTATAAGCGTCTGCGCAGCTTTGAACGAGAGCTTGATGATCAGGATATTCAGGAAGTTACCCATACGCTGAGTTAATAATAAGGAGATGTTATGTCGACGGTTTCCCGTCTTTACCCCTTGTCTGGTCTGGTAGCACTGGCGCTGGTGGGATGTAGTAGCCAACCCGCGCAGCCGCTAAAAAAGGGAGAGAAAGCCGTCGATGTGGCGAGCGTGGTGCGCCAGAAAATGCCCGCCAGCGTGAAAGACCGGGACGCATGGGCGCAAGATTTGGCAAAGACTTTTGAAAGCCAGAAGCTGGCACCGACGGTTGAAAACATCTGTTCGGTGCTGGCGGTAGCGCAGCAGGAGTCAAACTACCAGGCCGATCCGGCTGTTCCTGGCTTAAGCAAAATCGCCTGGAAAGAGATTGACCGTCGCGCAGAACGCATGCATATCCCGCTGTTTGTCGTGCATACCGCGCTAAAGATTAACTCGCCAACGGGGAAAAGCTACAGCGAGCGTCTGGATACGGTGAAAACGGAAAAACAGCTTAGCGCTATCTTTGATGATTTCATCAATATGGTACCGATGGGGCAGACATTGTTCGGCTCGCTTAATCCGGTACATACCGGTGGGCCGATGCAGGTCAGTATCGCGTTTGCTGAGCAGCACGCCAGCGGGTATCCGTGGAAAATGGCGGGGACGGTACGTCAGGAAGTGTTTAGCCGTCGTGGTGGGTTGTGGTTTGGTACATATCATCTGCTCAACTACCCGGCGAATTACAGTGCGCCAATATTCCGCTTCGCCGATTTTAATGCCGGATGGTATGCCAGCCGCAATGCAGCTTTCCAGAATGCGGTCAGTAAAGCCAGTGGGGTGAAGCTGGCGATGGATGGGGATTTGATTCTCTATGGCAGCAGTGAGCCGGGCAAAACAGAGCTTGCGGTACGTAAACTGGCCGGGAAGCTGGACATGAGCGAGAGTGAGATCCGCCGTCAACTGCAAAAAGGTGACAGCCTGGCCTTTGAAGATACCGCGCTGTACGAGAAGGTTTATAAGCTGGCGGAAGCGAAGACCGGGAAAACGTTACCCCGAGAAATGCTGCCGGGCATTCAACTGGAAAGCCCGAAGATCACGCGTAATCTGACTACCGCATGGTTTGCTAAACGGGTGGATGACCGTCGGGCGAAGTGTATGAGTCAGTCATCTTTATGATGACGGTGGCGCCAGCGCATGACCGCCGCGATGGCGCCAAGAATCAAGCTTCCGGCCAGGAAGGGGATCAGTCCAAAGAGGGTACCGACGCCTAAACCGATTTCAACCCGCGGGCGTCCTGTCTCCTGCATTTGCAGCTGCATCAGTTCTTCGTAGACGCCGGGCGCGTGGGCCAACAGATTTAAAATCTGTGCAGCCGCCCAGAAGCAAAACAGCACAAATACGGCATACGCAATGTTGCCGGGCAGGGAGGAGGGATCCCGATGCTTGCCCTTAAACAGGGATTTTGAGAGCGTAAAATCAGCCATAAAGACCTCCGGAAATAACCTGCTTTTTTTGACGTAATGCCTGGAACTGAGAGTGAGTCTGACAGGTGATCGGCAATGTCAATATCAGAATGATGGTAATTTCAGGTAGAGATTATTCCTGGATTTCGGTTTTTTGTTGGTGGTCACAATTATGTAACCTTAAGTGAAATTGAGTTACATTTAAGAAATTCCGCACAGGCCACAGACGCCCACGGGGAAATGTGCGAGGATGCTTCCCTGTGTTGTATTTCCACCGGAGCTGTTATGAACCTGCCTGTAAAAATCCGCCGAGACTGGCACTATTATGCCTTCGCTATTGGTCTTATCTTTATTCTGAATGGCGTGGTGGGATTGTTAGGATTTGAAGCGCAGGGATGGCAAACCTATGCGGTGGGGCTGGTGACCTGGGTGATTAGCTTTTGGCTGGCCGGATTAATCATCCGTCGCCGCGTTGAAGATGATGAAGCAAAGGATGCCCAATAGCTATATCAGGCATCCTGGCGGGTTTACATACTGGTTTTTAGCGCGCTATCCGCAGCATGGCGTTCCAGCGCCAGTTCGATCAGGCGAGTGATCAAATCGGTATAGCCTAAACCGCTCGCCTGCCACAGCTTCGGATACATACTGATGTTGGTAAAGCCTGGCAGCGTGTTGATCTCATTGATCACAACGTCGTTTTCAGCAGTTAAGAAAACGTCCACGCGCGCCATGCCGGCACAGCCCAGTGTCTGGTAGGCCTGAATGGCGATTTCGCGGATCTTATCGTTAATCTCTGGTGCAATTGCTGCCGGAACGACAACTGTGGCACCGTTATCGTCAATGTATTTAGTATCGTAAGCGTAAAAATCGCTGTTCAGCACGATCTCGCCACAGGTACTGGCCTGCGGATGATCGTTGCCTAGTACCGCACATTCGATCTCGCGGCCTTTGATCCCTTGCTCCACCACGACTTTATGATCGAATTCAAATGCCAGCGCGACGGCCTGATCGTATTGGGCTTCGCTGGTTACTTTGCTGACGCCAACGGACGAGCCCTGGTTGGCCGGTTTTACAAACAGCGGCAGACCCAGGCGGGATTCCACTTCGCTAAAGCTAACGCTGTTGCGATTCGCGCGAGTGAGCGTAATAAATGGCGCGATGTTTAACCCGGCATCGCGCAGCAGACGTTTGGTCACGTCTTTATCCATACAGGCCGCAGAACCCAGCACATCAGAACCGACAAACGGCAGGTTTGCCACGCGCAGCATGCCCTGCAGAGAGCCATCTTCACCCAGAGTACCGTGTACGATCGGGAAAATAACATCGACCGTTGGCAGTGGTTGACCGTTTTGTGCATCGATCAACTGGTGCGCTTGTTTACCCGGTACCTGCGCCAGGCTGGTCTCAGAAGGTCGCAACGCAATATGCGCCGGATCGTCTGAATTGAGCAGATAGTTACTGGCATCGCTGACGTGCCATTGCCCTTGTTTATCAATACCTAACAGCACAACGTCAAAGCGAGTCTTGTCGATGGCATCGACAATATTTTTTGCCGATTGCAATGACACTTCATGTTCCGCTGATTTACCACCAAATACGATTCCTACCCGCAACTTTGCCATCTTAAAAACCCATTCCATGAATGCAAAGCACATACATTACCACGACAAAACGCAGGTTTCCTCGGCTTCTGGCAGATTGTTTTGGTGGACGACAGGGGAATAGAACAGAACAAACACGCGGCTCGCACGCGAAGCATAATCACCTGCTTATGTTATGGGTTTGATGTGAGCCGTCTCACAAATATGATGAGCGGGAAGATAAAATCCTAAACTGTGATTTATCGCACCTGTGGACCCTTATTCAGCTAAGTAATTTGTTAAGCTGCTCGCAGTTTTCAGCTACTTATCGTTATGAGTCCTTATGGAATCCTGGAGAGTTAATCTTATTTCCGTTTGGTTCGGGTGCTTTTTTACCGGACTGGCGATTAGTCAAATCCTGCCTTTTTTACCACTCTATATCTCCCAACTGGGCGTGACCTCGCACGAAGCGCTTTCTATGTGGTCCGGGTTAACGTTCAGCGTCACCTTCCTTATCTCAGCCATTGTCTCTCCGATGTGGGGCAGTTTAGCCGACCGGAAAGGACGCAAGCTGATGCTGCTGCGGGCCTCACTGGGTATGGCCATTGCGATTTTGCTACAGGCATTTGCCACTAACGTCTGGCAGCTTTTTTTGCTGCGCGGGGTAATGGGGTTAACCTCCGGCTATATTCCTAATGCGATGGCGCTGGTCGCGTCACAGGTCCCGCGCGAGCGCAGCGGCTGGGCGCTGAGTACGCTCTCGACAGCACAAATTAGCGGCGTCATTGGTGGACCGCTGATGGGGGGCTTTATTGCCGACCACGTTGGCCTACGGGCAGTTTTCTGTATTACCGCCGCCTTGCTGGTGGTGAGTTTCATGGTCACGCTGTTTTTGATCAAAGAGGGCGTACGTCCAACAATCAAAAAAAGCGAACGTCTGAGCGGGAAGGCCGTGTTCGCTTCGCTGCCTTATCCGGCGCTGGTGATCAGTCTGTTTTTTACTACGATGGTGATCCAACTGTGTAACGGCTCAATTGGGCCAATTCTGGCGCTGTTTATTAAATCAATGGTCCCAGACAGTTCGAATATTGCTTTTCTCAGCGGGCTGATAGCCTCAGTACCGGGTATTTCTGCTCTGATTTCCGCGCCCCGACTTGGTAAATTAGGCGACCGTATTGGTACTGAGCGGATTTTAATGGCGACGTTAATCTTTGCGGTAGTGCTGTTTTTCGCCATGTCGTGGGTCACCACGCCGTTGCAGTTGGGTATCCTACGTTTTCTGCTCGGCTTTGCTGACGGCGCGATGCTGCCCGCGGTCCAGACGCTGTTGGTGAAATACTCCAGCGACCAGATAACCGGGCGCATCTTTGGCTATAACCAGTCATTTATGTACCTTGGCAATGTCGCCGGGCCATTAATGGGGGCGACGGTTTCAGCAATGGCAGGCTTTCGCTGGGTGTTTATTGCCACCGCGAGTATTGTGCTTATCAATATCTGGCAACTGGCTATCGCGCTGCGACGTCGGCGCCGCGCACGCTGAATAGCTGATTAACAACGCTGTTCCGTCAGCGTTGTTAATCCATAAATGTGCATTATATATCTGTGTGATTATTAATCCCCTTACCCTTTTATATTGAATAATTCTGCGCTACGACTCTTTTCCCCTTATTTTGTGTTGTGATTGTTTTCGCAAAACGTTTTATTACGTATAAAAATACAACTTTCATCCTCTAGGCAGTTGTGAATCTTAATGATAACGTGGCCTATATTTTGTTAAGGGAATAGGCAAATGAAAAACCTCGTCACTGAGTTGTTACTTAAGCTCGCGCAAAAAGAAGAAGAGTCGCAAGATCTGGCGGCACAGGTCGAAACGTTAGAGCGGGTAATCATCGAAATGCTGCGCCATATGGCGTGGAACGATCGACAAATATTTATTCGTCAAATTGAGGGGGCGCTGGCTGACGTAAACCGCATGCCCGCGTTTCTGACGAACATACATAACGCTTGCGAGAGCGTACCTAAAGCGTTTTGAACCATCTGTGGCGGGGCACCCACAAATTATCATAAAAGTGTCACATCAAATACTTATAGTCGCTTTGTTTTAATTTTACCGTATTTATACATGGAGAATATAAAGTGAAACAAAGCGCACTCGCTATTGCCCTGTTACCTTTGTTGTTTACCCCGATTATTAATGCAGAAACATCTACTGTAGCGGTTATGGATAATCGTGCCGCTCAAGGTGATATCACCACGCCGGGCGGCGCTCGCCGATTATCTGCCGACCAAACGGCGGCTCTGCGCGAATCCCTGAACGATAAACCGGCCAAAAATATAATTTTACTGATTGGCGATGGGATGGGCGATTCCGAAATAACGGCAGCGCGAAATTATGCTGAAGGTGCGGGTGGCTTTTTTAAAGGTATTGATGCTTTACCGTTGACCGGACAATACACACATTATGCGTTGGATAAGAAAACGGGCAAGCCCGATTATGTGACAGATTCAGCAGCATCCGCGACAGCGTGGACAACCGGTGTGAAGACCTATAACGGGGCGTTGGGTGTGGATATTCATGAAAAAGATCACACCACGATTCTGGAAATGGCCAAAGCGGCAGGTCTGGCGACAGGCAACGTTTCCACGGCTGAACTACAGGATGCCACGCCGGCCGCACTGGTTGCCCATGTCACTTCGCGTAAATGCTATGGCCCGAGCGTGACGGCTGAAAAATGCCCGACGAACGCGCTGGAGAAAGGTGGTAAAGGGTCAATTACCGAACAATTATTGAATGCCCGTGCGGATGTTACGTTAGGCGGCGGGGCAAAGACTTTTACTGAAACCGCTGCGGCAGGTGAGTGGCAGGGTAAAACGCTGCGTGAACAAGCACAGGCCCGTGGTTACCAGATGGTGAGCGATGCCGCGACGCTGGCGGCGATTACCGAAGCGAATCAGGATAAACCGCTGTTGGGTCTGTTCTCAGACGGTAATATGCCAGTGCGTTGGGAAGGGCCGAAAGCGTCTTATCACGGGAATCTGGATAAGCCGGTAGTGACCTGTACGCCAAATCCAAAACGTAACGACAGCGTGCCGACTCTGGCGCAGATGACGGATAAAGCGATTGAGCTGTTAAGCAAAAATGAGAAAGGCTTCTTCCTGCAAGTGGAAGGTGCGTCAATCGACAAACAAGATCACGCCGCTAACCCGTGTGGACAAATTGGTGAAACGGTCGATCTGGATGAAGCGGTGCAGCGTGCACTTGCCTTTGCGAAGAAAAATGGCAACACCCTGGTCGTGGTAACCGCTGACCACGCGCATGCCAGCCAGATCGTCGCACCGGATACTAAAGCACCCGGTTTAACGCAAGCGCTGAACACCAAAGATGGCGCGGTGATGGTCATTAGCTATGGCAACTCTGAAGAAGAGTCCCAGGAGCACACCGGCAGCCAACTGCGTATTGCAGCCTATGGCCCTCATGCGGCGAATGTGGTTGGCCTGACCGATCAAACCGACCTGTTTTACACGATGAAAGCGGCGTTAGGACTGAAATAAGCTGATACCCGACGGCAATACTTTTGCCGTCGGGTGGTATTTTTATCGTTAGCAGCCAAACTTACCTGTGTGTTGTCGTTCAGAAAAGGATGGTGCTATGAAAATTACATTATTAATGACGTTACTTTTTGGTCTGATTTTTTTAACTACAGTCGGTGCTGCCGAGAAAACGTTAACCCCGCAACAACAGCGTATGACCACCTGCAATCAGCAGGCCACGGCGCAGACCTTAAAAGGGGATGCGCGTAAGACCTATATGAGTGATTGCCTGAAAAACAGTAAATCTGCGCCTGAGGAAAAGAGCCTGACGCCGCAGCAGCAGAAAATGCGTGAATGCAACGTCAAGGCGACGGAGCAGTCTCTGAAAGGCGATGATCGTAATAAGTTTATGAGCGCTTGCCTGAAAAAATCTGCTTAGCACTTCCGGGTGAGCAGGTAAAATCGCTCACCCGAAATATCATACTTCCGCCATCAGACCCCTTCCTATAATTTGGGAAATTTGTTTCAGAATATTCCCAAATACGATGAATGATGAAAATTTTTATCAAAAGAAGGTCGTCCCGAATGAAGCATTTATATTGCTTCATCAAAATGACCACCAACGTTCCGGTCTGCGATTTGCCCGACGAATCAGGCTGCCGCGAGCGGTGGGATTGGGGGGAATGTTTTTCCCTATCGCGTCGGTATTAGTTTCTCAGCCAATAACCGGAGGCTGGTGGCTTTTGCTGGTGGGATGGGCGTTTGTCTGGCCACATCTGGCATGGCAATTGGCAAGTAAAGCGGTCGATCCACTGCATAGCGAATATACCAACTTAAAAGCCGATGCCATCCTCGCCGGGATGTGGATGGGGATTATGGGGATAAACTTGCTGCCATCCACGGCGCTGTTGATGATTATCTGTATCAACCTGATGGGCGCAGGGGGGATGCGTGTCTTCATCGCGGGCGCCGTGTTGATGGTGGTTTCCTGCCTGGTGACGTTACAGTTAACTGATATCCCCGTAGCTTTTAGCAGTACGCAACTGGGCGTGCTGCTGTCGCTGCCGGTGTTAGTGGTTTACCCGTTGCTGTTTGCCTGGGTGAGTTATAAGACGCTTATCAGGCTGGCAGAACATAAACGTCGCTTACAGGTTATGAGTACGCGAGATGGCATGACCGGGGTGTATAACCGACGCCATTGGGAACTGTTGCTGCGAAATGAATTTGATAATTGCCGCCGCCATCAGCGTGATGCCACGCTCCTTATCATCGATATCGACCATTTTAAGAGTATCAATGATACCTGGGGTCATGACGTCGGGGATCAGGCTATTGTGGCACTGACCCGCCAGTTACAGATGACCTTACGTGGTAGCGATGTGATTGGTCGCTTTGGCGGTGATGAGTTTGCGGTAATCATGTGTGGCACGTCAGCGAGCAGCGCGATTGCAGCGATGTCTCGTGTTCATGAACGGCTTACCCAACTGCGTTTATCTTGCGCGCCGCAGGTTGACCTGCGCATTAGCGTGGGCGTTGCGCCGCTGACATCTGAAACTGAACACTATAGAGAATGGTTAAAATCAGCAGATATGGCGCTCTATAAAGCAAAGAATTCCGGACGTAACCGCACTGAAGCGGCGGCCTGACGTCCGGCGGTGTTAACTCAGGAGCGGCTGAGTTTTTCCGACTGCTCCATGCACTTAATCATCGCTTCAATCACTGATGAACGGAAACCGCGTTCTTCCAGGACGCGTACTGCCTCAATGGTGGTTCCTCCTGGCGAGCACACCATATCCTTTAATTCGCCTGGATGTTTACCCGTTTCCAGCACCATCTTCGCCGAACCCATTACCGCTTGTGCCGCAAATTTATAAGCCTGCACGCGGGGCATCCCCCCCTGAACGGCGGCATCTGCCATCGCTTCGATAAACATAAATACATAGGCCGGTGCTGAACCGCTGACGCCAACGACTGGATGAATCATTGCCTCCGCAATAACTTCAGCTTCGCCAAAGCAGCGGAAGATATTCAGCACGTCGGCCGTATCTTCCGGCGTGACTAAGGCGTTTGGCGTGACGGAGGTCATTCCGGCGTTCACCAGCGATGGCGTGTTTGGCATCGCGCGAATGATTTTACGGTCATGACCTAGTGCGCGGGCGAGTTGATCGAGGGTGACGCCCGCCGCAATCGAGACGACAAGAGAGTCTTTGTTCAGGCTGGAGGTAATTTCGCTCAGCACCTTAATCATAATGCCAGGCTTTACGGCCCCAAAAACAATATCAGCGATCTGCGCGACTTCTTGTGCCGACTGCGCCGCATTAATGCCGTACTGGTCGTGTAGCGCGGCGACCTTATCGGGGGAAGGGGTATAGACCCAGATTTGTCCGGGGAGAACTTGACCGCTGGCGATCATGCCGCCAAGAATGGCTTTGCCCATATTACCGCAGCCGATAAAACCAATTTTCTTGTCCATCTTGTCACTCCCTATGTGTGATATTCATTGTTTTATACCCGTCATACTCCAAGTTGCATGTGCGTTGGCTCACCCGAATCACTTACCAGAGTAAGCTCATCGGGACTCACTCTCTTGCCGCCTGCCTGCAACTCGAATTATTTAGGGTAAATCTGGGAAAGCTAAGCTTAGCGCGGAATGAATATGTTCAGAAGGAGAAACAGCACTTTGCCTGAAAGTAAAAGCACGCGACAATGTGCGACAGCACACCAGTGGGGAGAAGTTATGACAATATGGGTGGATGCCGATGCGTGTCCGAATGTGATTAAAGACATTTTGTACCGCGCTTCTGAGCGCATGCAAATGCCGCTTGTTTTGGTGGCCAACCAAAGCCTGCGCGTCCCGCCTTCGCGTTTCATCAGCACATTACGTGTGCCTGCGGGCTTTGACGTCGCTGATAACGAGATTGTGCGTCAGTGCAGCGCCGGTGATTTAGTGATAACGGCAGATATTCCGCTGGCGGCTGAAGTGATTGAAAAAGGTGCGGCGGCGCTTAACCCGCGCGGCGAACGTTATACCGAAGCCACGATCCGCGAGCGTCTGATGATGCGTGATTTTATGGATACGCTACGCGCCAGCGGTATTCAGACTGGGGGGCCGGACAGCCTTTCGCCCCGCGACAGACAGCATTTTGCGGCTGAACTGGATAAGTGGTGGCTGGAAGTTCAGCGTAGAAAATAGAATGTGTAATTTATTATTTACACTTTATTCGTTGTGAATTCTTGTTATAGTAGGGATTAACTCATCTCGCCATTCTTTCTGTAATTTTTTCTTTACAATTTTGGCGATGTACTAGTTTGATGATATGATTATATTTTTAACCGCATCAGATCCCGCTTGTTGGCGGCTCTCTGGGGAAATTCTGTGATGACGCAACCTCTTTTTCTTGTTGGCCCCCGGGGGTGTGGTAAGACGACAACCGGTATGGCGCTGGCAAAGGCTATTGATTTCCAGTTCGTTGATACCGATCGCTGGTTGCAATCGCACGTGCAAATGACCGTGGCGGAAATCGTCGAAAGAGAAGGATGGGAAGGGTTTCGTGCCCAGGAAACGACCGCTCTGCAGGCGGTCACAGCACCAGCAACGGTTGTTGCGACCGGCGGCGGTATCATTCTTACTGAATTCAATCGCCACTACATGCGCAGCCACGGCGTGGTTATCTATTTAAGCGCACCGGTATCGGTACTGGTTGATCGTCTGGAGGCCACGCCTGAAGAGGGGTTGCGCCCAACATTAACCGGTAAGCCGTTGACTGAAGAAGTGCAGGAAGTGCTCGCCCAGCGCGATGTTCTGTATCGTGAATCCGCGCACTATATCGTTGATGCCACCAATCCGCCTGCGCAGGTGGTGGAAGACATTCTTGGGATACTGGCGCAGGCAGCGCCACGGTTGCAGGGTGGTGTCTATACTTAATGTTCATCCAGTGAAAAGGAAGAACTATGCCGACACAACCACCTTACCCACGTCAAGCGACCATTGTTACGGTTGAAAAAGGGACGCCAGGCCAGACGGTAACCTGGTATCAACTTCGTGCCGATCACCCTAAACCGAATTCGTTGATCAGTGAGCATCCTTCGGCTCAGGAAGCGATGGATGCTAAAAAACGCTACGAAGACCCCGATAAAACCTGATATGAAGACCGCCCGGGCACGAGTCTTAAAAGTGCCAGTCCGGGCGTGCATCACATTTTTTTAAATTTCGCCGTATACAGTAAAAATTGAAAATTAAACAATAACAATCCAGTACTGGAATGATCTGGAATCTTTACACAATACACCGCCGATCTACTGCTACGCTTTTGAGCATTTGTAGCACAGGTCAGCGCCCGGCACTTATCCGGGATTTCACAGCAAAGTAAGAAGACGGTGGAACAACAAATGAGTACGTCGTTGGCTATCCTCACGATCGGCGTTGTGCCGATGTGTGAGATGTTACCGCTCCTGACGGAATATATTGATGAACAGCACATTACTCACCACAGTCTGCTGGGGCAGATGCAGCGAGAAGATGTGATGGCCGAGTACGGGGCTTCACCCGGTGATGAGCTGTTATTAACGCTGCTTAGCGACCATCAACTAGCTCATGTCTCACGCCAGAAAGTGGAACGCTCGCTGCAAAGCATCGTGGAGGTTCTCGATAATCAGGGATTTGATGTGATCCTGCTGATGAGTACCGCCTCAATCGCTCGTCTGACCGCTCGTAATAGCATCCTGCTGGAACCCATACGCATTATTCCCCCGTTAGTGGCTTCGATTGTCGAAGGGCATCAGGTTGGGGTCATTGTGCCCGTCGCTGAATTGCTCAACGCTCAGGCACAAAAATGGCAGGTGTTACAAACTCCGCCAGTGTACGCCGTAGCGAACCCAGTAGAAGGTTCTGAACAACAGCTGATTGATGCCGGGAAGTATCTCCTTGAGCAAGGCGCTGATGTTCTCATGCTGGACTGCCTGGGTTTTCATCAACGTCATCGTGATTTACTGCAAAAGTCGCTGGATGTCCCGGTTCTACTGTCCAATGTGTTGATTGCCCGACTGGCTTCGGAATTGCTGGCGTAATTTTGCGTGACAGGTGGAACATCAGCCCCCTATATTGGTTCCTAACTTAATCACGAGATAGGGCCAGTTGTATGCTTCAAAGTAATGAATACTTTTCCGGCAAAGTAAAATCGATCGGTTTTACCAGCAGCAGTACTGGCCGCGCCAGTGTAGGCGTGATGGCTGAAGGCGAATATACCTTTGGTACTGCGGCGCCTGAAGAGATGACGGTGGTTAGTGGCGCACTGAACGTGCTGCTGCCGGGGGAAACCGAGTGGAAAGTGTATGCCGCAGGAGACGTGTTTAACGTACCGGGCAACAGCGAGTTTCATCTGCAGGTGGCAGAGCCAACATCCTATCTTTGCCGCTATCTGTAAGCGTAAAAATGACGAATGGCGACATTGAGCCGCCATTCGCTAAACACGGCTAACGTTGCGCTTCGCCGCCTAATCCTTCCACCAGACTTTTAATCAGCGCCGCCAGTTCACCCGTCATCAGGATGAAATCGGCATCAAAACGCTGCGCATAATCTTCGCGGTCGATATCTTCGTTCTGATCGCGCAACTCGTCGCTGAACTTCAGGCGCTTAATAGAGCCGTCGTCACACATAACAAACTGAATGCGCTGCTGCCAGTCGAGGGCCAGCTTGGTGACCAGTTTGCCTGCTTCGATATGCACGGCGATTTCGTCGCAGACCAGATCCTGCTTTTTCGCGCGGATCACACCGCCGTCTTCAAGGATCGCTTTCAGTTCAGCTTCATCCAGCAACTGGAATCCTTGTGCCGTTGTGCCGGAGCGAACCCATTCGGTCAGCGTCAGCTCAATAGGGTTTTCCATCGTCAGCGGAACGACCGGCAGCGAACCGAGACTCTTACGCAGCAGCGCCAGCGTATCTTCGGCTTTCTTCGCGCTCGCACAGTCAACCATGATCAGATCGTTGACGGTGTCGATCCACATCATTGTCTGGCTGAAGCGGCTAAAGGCGCGCGGCAGCAATGAGTGCAGAACTTCATCTTTCAGCGAGTCTTTTTCGGTCTTCTTAAGTTTGCGACCTTGCTCAGCTTCCAGTTTGAATATTTTGGCTTCCAGCGCCTGTTTGATAACCGGCGACGGCAGAATTTTTTCTTCTTTGCGGGCGCAGATAATAATTTGGCCATTGGCGGTATGCGTTAATGCATCGCTGTGCGATCCCATCGGCGGAACCCAGCCCATTTTTGCCATATCCTGGCTACCGCAAGGGGTGAACGTCATTGATGCCAGCTGTTTTTCCATCTCTTCGGCACGCAAAGAAACATCGCGGCTAAGACGGTAAACCATTAAATTTTTGAACCACAGCATGATAATTTCCACGGCCTTGTCGTTAAATCCAGCGGGCATGATAGCGAATTGTCGCTATGCTTGCATTGTTAATCGGGAAGAGGAGCAAACAGTGCGTATAGGTATCGATTTAGGCGGTACGAAAACGGAAGTTATTGCGCTTGGCGATGCGGGCGAACAGCTTTTTCGCCACCGCCTGCCCACGCCGCGTGATGATTATCGGCAAACGATAGAAACCATCGCCACGCTGGTGGAGATGGCGGAAAACGCCACCGGGCAGACGGGAACCGTGGGAATGGGCATTCCAGGTTCAATCTCGCCCTACACTGGGGTGGTGAAGAATGCCAACTCGACCTGGCTTAACGGGCAACCTTTTGACAAAGACCTGAGTTCGCGTCTGAATCGCGAAGTGCGGTTGGCAAATGATGCCAACTGTCTGGCGGTTTCCGAAGCAGTGGATGGTGCTGCGGCGGGGGCGCAAACCGTGTTTGCGGTGATTATCGGCACCGGATGTGGCGCAGGCGTGGCCCTGAATGGTCGGGCGCACACGGGCGGTAACGGTATCGCGGGCGAGTGGGGGCATAATCCGCTGCCATGGATGGACGAAGATGAGCTGCGTTTTCGACAGGAAGTCCCCTGTTATTGTGGCAAACAAGGCTGCATTGAAACTTTCATTTCCGGGACCGGCTTTGCCACCGACTACCAGCGTCTGAGCGGTAAGCAGCTCAAAGGCAGTGAAATTATCAGCCTTGTTAATGCGCAGGATGCTCTTGCGGAGCAGGCATTGAGCCGCTATGAGCGTCGTCTGGCGAAATCACTGGCGCATGTGGTGAATATTCTCGATCCGGACGTCATTGTGCTGGGCGGTGGAATGAGCAATGTCGACCGACTGTATCAAAACGTTCCGACGTTGATTAAACAGTTTGTCTTTGGCGGCGAATGCGAAACGCCTTTACGCAGAGCGCTACACGGTGACTCCAGCGGCGTACGTGGCGCGGCCTGGCTGTGGCCGCAGGAGTAATGTTCGCGTAGCCGGGTAGCGCAGATGCTATCCGGCAGCGTGTGTCATCTGGGGTGCAGCACGCTTCAGGCGACCGTACAGCAACAGTGACGACATCGCAGAAAACGACAGCAGTGCCGCCGGCAGCGTCACATAGTTGTAGGCAAAGCCCAGCGTCAGCATCATGCCACCGCAGTAAGCGCCAATCGCGCTACCGAGATTAAAGGCAATTTGCCCGCCAGCCGCACCCAGCAGCTCACCTCCTTTAGCATTTTGCAGCAGCAAAATTTGCAGCGGTGCCGACAGGGCAAACAGGCCCGCGCAGCAAATAAAGGCGAAGGTCAGCGACGCGGCTTTGATCCCGCCAAAGGCAAAGAGCAACAGCAGAGCCAGCACAATCACGAAGTCGGTTATCACCGCAATGCGCAGCGGCGTATAGCGACCAGACAGCCGACCGCTCAGCAGATTTCCCAACACCATTCCTAATCCTACCAGCATCATGATGAAGGTCATCAGCGCTTCGGAGAAGCCGGAGATATACATCATGTACGGTTTGACGTAGCTGAACCAGGCGAAAACCCCGGCGTTACCGAACATGGTGGCGGAAAAGATGAGCCATGGGGCGGGGCTTTTCAAAAAGTGAAATTGTTCGCGCAGTTTCCCTTTTGCCTCATCGCTGATGTTGGGTATCCAAAAAGCGACCGAGACCATTACGGCGATATTAAAGACGGCAATCAGCAGAAACGTGTAGCGCCAGCTAAATTCCTGGCTCAGCCAGGTACCGAAAGGAATGCCAACCAGATTAGCAACGGTCATCCCCGAAATCATACCCGCGACGGCGGCGGTGACTTTTCCCGGACGGGCGAGCTTCGACAGGATAATTGCGCCAACGCCAAAAAATGCGCCGTGTGGGAAACCGGAAACCAGCCTGCCTACCGCCAGCATAAAATAGGAGGAGGAGAGGGTGAAGATGGCGTTGCCAATCACGCACAGTGTGACCAGAAACAGCAGAATATGCTTGAGTGAAAAGCGGCTGGAAAAGAGCGCAATAATGGGGGCGCCCAGCACCACGCCAAAAGCGTAAAACGAAATCATATGGCCAGCGGCAGGAATAGAAATTCCCACGTCCCGCGCCAGCTCGGTGAGAACGCCCATAATGCCAAACTCGGCCATGCCCAGACCAAATGTTCCCAGCGCTAAAGAGAAAATGACTTTTTTCATACCACCTGCCAACAAGAAAGACGCAGGATGTGCGTCATAGCGGCGAACGTTCGCCGCCAATAGCGATAGCTTGCGGATAAGCGAAGTGGAATGCCATTTCATATCCGTCCCTGAGTATGCATTATTGTGCTACATACCGTGCCGGATAGCGATGGCGCTTATCCGGCCTGTGACATCACATCCGCTGGCCGATTACTCCACTGCAAACATTTTGTCGAGTTTGCTGTAGCCCAGCCCGTTGATTTTTTTCACTTTGATCTGCACCGGAATGCGTTCTTTCATTGCTTCGACGTGGCTGATCACGCCAATGGTTTTACCGGTAGCGTTGAGCGCATCCAGCGCGTCCAGAGCGGTATCCAGCGTTTCGCTGTCCAGCGTGCCGAAGCCTTCGTCGAGGAACAGGGAGTCAATTCGTGTTTTGTGGCTGACCAGATCGGATAATGCCAGCGCCAGCGCCAGACTCACCAGGAAGCTCTCGCCGCCGGAAAGCGTACGCGTGTCACGCACGGCATCGGCCTGCCAGGTATCAACCACTTCCAGCTCCAGCGCTTCGCTGGCCTTGCGCTGCAACAAATAGCGACCATGCAGACGAGTCAACTGGTTGTTGGCAAGCCAGACCAGGTTATCCAGCGTCAGCCCCTGGGCAAATTTGCGGAACTTATCTCCCTCTTTCGAGCCGATCAGCGTATTTAAATACCCCCAGTCTTCAACCTGCTGCGCGACTTTTTCAATCTCCTGCATCAGCGCCTGCTGCTGCTGGCGGTTTTCAGCATCTTGCTTAAGCTGCTGGCGAATTTCGC
This sequence comes from Citrobacter sp. A316, assembly GCF_002042945.1. Lineage (NCBI taxonomy): Bacteria > Pseudomonadati > Pseudomonadota > Gammaproteobacteria > Enterobacterales > Enterobacteriaceae > Citrobacter > Citrobacter sp. A316. The sequence continues at coordinate 164,868 of NZ_MVFZ01000009.1, read as the reverse complement.
CCTGACGAGTCGTGTTATCGCGTAGCTGCTGGGTGAGCTGCGCCAGCGTGTCGCGAAGATGTTGTGCCGTGAGCGTGAGATCCACCCCGGTTAGTTGCTGCTGTTGATGAGTCGCCAGCGCCTGCTGAGCCTGATTAAGCAGCGTTTGTGCCTGTTGTTGCTGGTTTTCCAGCGATTGTTTCAACTGCTCAAGGCGGTTAAAGGTCTCTTCATCCAGCAGGGCGGCAATAAACGCATCACGACTATCAAAAATGCTGGCCTGCAACGCGGCATCAAACTGCGCCTGAATTTCTGCGGCACGCTGAGCGTCCTGCGCCTCCTGTTGCTGCAAGGTTTGCCACTGTCCCTGTAAGGAGAGGCAATCGTCGTGCACCTGCCGCCAGTTTTCCAGCGACAAATCCTGAATGTTCTCAGAACGCGCCTCAGATTCTGGCAGCGTTTCCAGTAACGGCGCAAGCTGGGCAATCCGGGCCTGTAACTCGGCAAGTTCATTCTGGCGCTGTTGCCACATTTGCGCTTCGTTCGCCCGTTCGCTTAGCCATGAGGCGACTTCATCCTCAGGCGGAAGGGCCAGACCATGACGGGCCAGCTCGGCGGTTAACGTCGCCTGGCGCTGGTCAATATGCTGTTGGAGTTGAGTAATCTGCTCGGTATGGGCGGCGATTTGCGCCTGCAGGGTATGACGCAAGCTCAACTGATGAAGCTGTTGTTCGTGCTCTTCCTGAGCGGCCAGCCACGGGGCGATGTCATCCTGCGGTTGCAGGGGGACGTTGAGGCTGGTGGTGACGGTTTGCCACTCTTGAGTAAGTGCTTGCTCCTCCTGAGAAAGCGTCTGTACTTCGCGTTCATCGCGCTGAAGTTGCTGGGTTATCGCCTCAAGCTGCCCGCGCAGTGTTGAACCCTCATCGGCCAGCGTTTTGACCTCTTTTTCCAGCGCCTCACGCCGCGTCTGATTCACGCTCAACTCGAGCGTCTGGTAACGCTCAATAGCCGGATGTGTGGTAGAGCCACAAAGCGGACAAGGTTTGCCGGATTCCAGCAATGTCCGCTGGCTTTCCAGATCTTTGATGCGGGCTTCCTGCTCGCAAATGACTCTCACATCGGCAAGCTGCTGGTTTTTATCTTTATAGCGCTGGCGTTTCTCGGCAAGTACCGCGTTGCGCTGGGTCAACTCTTGCTGGCGCTGCGCCAGTGAATCGCGTAGCTGTGCCAGCTGCTTTTGCTTCGGGGCGATTTGTCCGTGCAGATTACTGAGGCGCTGGCGTAGCGGACGAAGCTGCACATGTTGCGCCAGCGCTTCTGTCACTTCCTGCGGCGAAAGGGTCAGCGCAGGAAGCGCCAGTGCATCGAGCTTACGTGTGTCGTTCTCCCGCAGTTGCTGCCACTGGCGTAGCTGGGCACTGGCGTCGGACTGTTGCGCCAGCAGCGCTTTCCATCCCGCCAGTTCGCTACTCCATAAGCGGAAGCGGTCATGCTCGTTCAGCCAGTCGGTTAACGTCTGTTGTTCGGCCAGCATAGCGGCTGACTGCGTGTGCGCCTGCTGACGGATGCGTCCGCGCAGCGCTAAGCTGCTTTGTAAGCGAGCATTCACTTCCTGAATCTTCTGGCGCGTACGCTCGATAGTAGCCGTTTGTTCCTGGATTCGCTCCCAGTGCGGGCGTAACGCTCTGGCCGGTTGCGCCAGGCTCAGCGCTGCCAGCTGTGGCTGCGCGTCTTCTTGCGCCTGAAGTGCTGCCTGTAATGCCTGCTGGTGGCGGTTAATGTCCGTCTGAAGCTCATTTTGCCGAATAAGCCAGTTGAGGTGCTGCTGCTGGGTTTGTTGGCTGGTAAGGTATTGTTTTTCTTCGTCAGTAAGTACCTGCAAACTTTCTGTCAGGGACTGCACCTGCTCTGGTGCTAACAGCGCCACGCCGCTGGCCTGGGCCTGCAGTTTTTCCAGCTCCGTGCGCGCTGATTTGTGCTTTTCAAACACCATGGCGGAGATTTGGCCATAGATCTCAGTACCAGTTAACTCTTCCAGCAGCTCGGCGCGCTCTTTCGGTTTGGCATTAAGAAAGGCGGCAAACTGCCCCTGAGACAGCAGCATTGAACGGGTAAAACGTCCGTAATCCAGCCCGGTAAGCTCGGCGGTCATCTCCAGCTTGTCTTTGACTTTATCAGCGAGGATTTTACCGTCCGCGCAGCGGGCCAGTTCTACGCGTGGGACCTGCAGATTGCCCTCAGGTTGGTTGCGTGCCCGGTTCTGGCTCCAGAATGCGCGGTAGGCTTCGCCGCGCACCTCAAACTCGACCTCGGCCAGACACTCCGCGGTGTCGCGGGTCATCAGGTCATTTTGCGACTGTGACACGGTATTCAGGCGCGGCGTTTCGTGGTACAGCGCAAGGCAAATCGCGTCCAGCAGGGTGGTTTTCCCCGCGCCCGTTGGCCCGGTGATGGCGAACAGTCCATTGCTGGCAAAAGGTTCTGCCGTGAAATCGACTTTCCATTCTCCCTTCAGGGAGTTGAGGTTCTTCAGACGCAGGCTGAGAATTTTCATGCTTCACTCTCCCCGGCAAGCGTGTGTAAGGTTGCGCTAAACAGCTGATTCAGCCGGTCGCGCTGAGGCTCTTCGAGCTCTTCCAGCGCCAGGCGACGGTCAAAAACCTCCGTTACGCTCAGCTCGCTTAACGTTTCGCGTCGTTCATTGGCCATAATTCGTTCGCGCTGTTCCCGACTGCGGCGCACCAGTAACACCTCTACCGGTAAATCTTCGGTTAAGGCCTGAATCTTACGTTGCATGTCATGCAGATAGTCGTCGGTGGTGATTTCAATATCCAGCCATACCGGCGGCTCTTGCTGTACGTCGCGCCACTGCTCAAGCTGGGCGGTAATGGCGGCTAAATCGCCTTTCAGTACTGCAAGCGGCTGGGTGACCGGTACGGTGAGGTTTTCAACGGCGCTGAGTTTCCCCGCTTCAAAGCTCACCAGATGTACACATTTGCTTTTGCCGCATTCGTCAAAACTGAGTGCGATCGGCGAACCGCAGTAGCGAATATGTTCCGTGCCGCCGATAATCTGCGCCCGGTGAATATGCCCCAGCGCGATGTAATCCGCTGGTGGGAAATTTTGCGCCGGAAAGGCGTCCAGCGTACCGATATAAATGTCACGTACGGCGTCACTTTTACTGGCGCCGACGGTGGTCAAATGCCCGGTCGCAATGATGGGCAGATTCCGATCGCCACGCAGCGTGCAGGCGTCCTGATACTGCTGCTGGTAATAGTCGGTGATGGCGCCCAGCAGATGCTGCTGTTTTTCTTGTCCGGTCAGCCCGGCCTGGCTGGTAATGATGTCACGCGGACGTAAGAAAGGAACCGGACACAGGATCGCCCCCGGTGAGCCGTCACGTTGCGGCAGTACCTGCGGCGCATGGCCGGCGCTGGCAACGACCGTGGTGTTGAGAAACGCCAGAATATCGCGGGATTCATTGAGCGTGGCGACGGAGTCGTGGTTGCCTGCCAGCACCACCAGATGACAGCCGGTTTGCTGTAAATTAACGACAAAACGGTTATACAGCTCACGGGCGTAGCTTGGCGGAGAGCCGGTATCAAAAATATCACCTGCCACAATAATGGCATCCACCTGCTGGGATTGTGCCGTCTCCAGCAGCCAGTCGAGAAAGGCCTGATGTTCAGCGGCGCGGCTCTTGCTGTAGAAATTTTGGCCCAGATGCCAGTCAGACGTGTGAAGGATGCGCATAAGAGTTCCATGACGATAAAACAATGGCGGGGATTATAACCTTTCAAGGACGGTAATATCTTGTCTCCGGGCTGTCATAATTCGTCGGGCTGCGTTAAACCTGGGCTATCTTTTCATAAATCTGTCATAAAACTGACGCATAATGGCACCGTATTGATGGCAAACGATTTAATTATAAACAGGGCAAATCATGGCGAGACGTATTCTGGTCGTAGAAGATGAAGCTCCAATTCGTGAAATGGTCTGCTTCGTGCTCGAGCAAAACGGTTTTCAACCCGTAGAAGCCGAAGACTATGACAGTGCTGTGAACCAACTCAATGAACCCTGGCCGGATCTCGTCCTGCTTGACTGGATGCTTCCCGGCGGCTCGGGTCTGCAGTTTATTAAGCATCTCAAGCGCGAAGCCATGACCCGGGACATCCCCGTGATGATGCTGACGGCGAGGGGAGAAGAGGAAGATCGCGTCCGGGGTCTGGAAACCGGTGCGGATGATTATATTACCAAGCCGTTTTCTCCCAAGGAGCTGGTGGCGCGTATTAAAGCTGTGCTGCGTCGTATTTCCCCCATGGCGGTGGAAGAGGTTATTGAGATGCAGGGGCTGAGTCTTGATCCCACTTCGCATCGCGTGATGACCGGCGAAGAACCGCTGGATATGGGGCCGACCGAATTCAAACTGTTGCACTTCTTTATGACTCACCCCGAGCGCGTCTACAGCCGTGAACAACTCCTCAATCATGTCTGGGGAACCAATGTCTACGTGGAAGACCGGACAGTGGATGTGCATATCCGCCGCTTACGTAAAGCGCTGGAGCACAGCGGACACGATCGAATGGTGCAGACAGTTCGCGGGACGGGATATCGTTTTTCGACCCGCTTCTGACTGACAAGAATCAGGGCCTGATGGATTAGGCCGTTTATGGAGTAAGACGTTTGCTAGAACGATTGTCATGGAAAAGGTTGGTACTGGAGCTGATCCTGTGCTGCATACCGGCATTTATCCTTAGCGCTTTTTTTGGTTACCTGCCCTGGTTTTTACTGGCGTCGGTAACGGGCCTGCTTATCTGGCATTTCTGGAATTTATTACGTTTGTCCTGGTGGTTATGGGTCGACAGAAGTATGACGCCGCCGCCGGGGCGAGGCAGTTGGGAGCCGTTGTTATACGGACTGCATCAAATGCAGCTTCGTAACAAAAAACGCCGTCGTGAACTGGGTAATTTGATTAAGCGTTTTCGCAGCGGGGCGGAATCGCTGCCCGATGCGGTGGTGCTGACCACCGAAGAAGGCGGTATCTTCTGGTGTAACGGACTGGCTCAGCAGGTTCTGGGACTGCGCTGGCCAGACGATAGCGGGCAAAATATTCTTAACCTGCTGCGTTACCCGGAATTCACACAATATCTGAAAACGCGCGATTTTAGCCGGCCAATCAATCTGGTGCTTAATACCGGACGGCATCTGGAAATTCGCGTGATGCCCTATACCGATAAGCAATTGCTGATGGTGGCGCGCGACGTTACCCAGATGCACCAACTGGAAGGTTCACGGCGTAACTTTTTCGCCAACGCCAGCCATGAGCTGCGCACGCCGCTGACGGTGCTGCAAGGTTACCTGGAAATGATGCAGGAGCATCCGCTGGAAGGGTCAACGCGCGAAAAAGCGCTGCATACCATGCGCGAACAAACGTACCGTATGGAAGGCCTGGTGAAACAGCTGCTGACGCTGTCAAAAATTGAAGCTGCGCCGACGTTGCAACTGAATGAGAAAGTCGATGTGCCCATGATGCTGCGTGTGATCGAGCACGAAGCGCAAACCCTGAGCCAGCATAAACATACGTTTACCTTTGATATCGATAACAGCCTGAACGTGCGAGGCAACGAGGAACAGTTGCGTAGCGCTATCTCAAATCTTGTGTACAACGCGGTGAACCACACACCAGCGGGAACGCACATTACCGTACGCTGGCAGCATGTGGCGTCGGGGGCGGAGTTTTGCGTGGAAGACAACGGTCCGGGCATTGCCCCCGAGCATATTCCACGTTTGACCGAACGTTTTTATCGTGTGGATAAGGCGCGATCGCGGCAAACGGGCGGTAGCGGGCTGGGCCTTGCCATCGTGAAACATGCGCTGCATCATCACGACAGCCGTTTGAATATCGAAAGCGAACCAGGCAAAGGGACGCGATTTAGTTTCGTGATCCCGGAACGTTTCATTGCCAAAAGTAACGGCTAAGACGTATTCGTAAGATAATCTTTCCAAAAGCCAGCGTAAGCTGGTTTTTTTTATGTGGTCAATATATGCCTCCTGAATTTTACGACGTTTGATTGTTTTTTGTTCGAACTATTACCCATACCTTTTTCCATGAAATGGTGTTTTGTGCTAACCCTATTTTTCATATCGCTATATTGTTCTGGTTTTTGGATCCCACCTTGCTTTAAAACGTTATAAGCGTTTAAATTGCGCTCCAGGTGCTGTCATACCGACTGCATTTACGCGGTAAATCGAAAAACTATTCTTCGCCGCGCCAGGTCGGGAGTATTTCCCGCTGAAATTGAGCAAAAATGCCGCTGTATTGTCCCCCAGGGAAAGGCAAAAATTTACTATTTTCAACACCACATCCACAGGCAGTAAGACTTTATGACCCATCAGTTAAAATCGCGCGATATTATCGCTTTGGGATTTATGACATTTGCACTGTTCGTTGGTGCAGGTAACATCATCTTCCCCCCCATGGTTGGTTTGCAGGCAGGTGAACACGTCTGGACTGCGGCTTTTGGCTTTTTGATTACCGCCGTTGGCCTGCCGGTACTTACCGTTGTCGCGCTGGCGAAAGTCGGTGGTGGTGTGGACCGACTGAGCACACCTATCGGTAAAGTTGCTGGTCTGCTGCTGGCGACCGTTTGCTATCTGGCCGTTGGGCCGTTATTTGCTACCCCGCGTACCGCTACGGTCTCTTTCGAAGTCGGGATTGCACCGCTGACCGGTGATTCTGCGCTGCCGCTGTTTATCTATAGCGTTATCTATTTCGCGATTGTCATTCTGGTTTCGCTGTATCCGGGCAAACTGCTGGATACGGTGGGTAATTTCCTGGCACCGCTGAAAATCCTGGCGCTGGTGGTCCTGTCTGTCGCTGCAATCGTCTGGCCAGCAGGCCCGATCAGTAATGCGATGGAAGCCTATCAAACCGCGGCGTTTTCTAATGGCTTCGTGAACGGGTATCTGACCATGGATACGCTGGGCGCGATGGTGTTTGGTATTGTTATCGTTAACGCCGCTCGCTCGCGTGGTGTTACTGAGGCGCGTCTGCTGACCCGTTACACCGTTTGGGCGGGTTTAATGGCGGGTGTGGGCTTAACGCTGCTGTATCTCGCGCTGTTCCGTCTGGGTTCAGATAGCGCGATTCTGGTCGATCAGTCTGCTAACGGCGCGGCAATTCTGCACGCGTATGTTCAGCACACCTTTGGCGGTGCAGGAAGCTTCCTGCTGGCGGCGCTGATTTTCATCGCTTGTCTGGTCACCGCGGTTGGCCTGACCTGTGCGTGCGCAGAGTTCTTTGCCCAGTACGTTCCACTGTCTTATCGTACGCTGGTATTTATCCTCGGCGGCTTCTCGATGGTGGTTTCTAACCTGGGTCTGAGCCATCTGATTCAGATCTCTATTCCGGTACTGACGGCTATCTATCCGCCATGTATCGCACTGGTTGTATTAAGCTTTACCCGCTCATGGTGGCATAATTCTTCCCGCGTCATTGCACCTGCGATGTTTATCAGCCTGATTTTTGGTATCCTTGATGGCATTAAAGCTTCTGCAATTGGCGACGTGTTACCGGCCTGGACCCAGCGTTTACCGCTGGCGGAGCAAGGGCTGGCGTGGTTGATGCCAACAGTCGTGATGGTGGTCCTGGCAGTTATCTGGGATCGCGCCGCGGGTCGACAAGTGACCTCCAGCGCACACTAATATCACTGACAATAAGTTTTAACCACGGGGCTATTAACATGGCCCCGTGGTTTTTTTATTGTGTTAACAGGTTAGGAATCGATGGAAAGTAATAACAAGCTAAAGCGTGGGCTGAGCACCCGGCACATCCGCTTTATGGCATTAGGTTCAGCAATTGGTACCGGGCTGTTTTACGGCTCGGCCGACGCCATCAAAATGGCGGGCCCAAGCGTGTTGCTGGCCTATATTATCGGCGGTGTAGCGGCGTACATTATTATGCGTGCGCTGGGCGAAATGTCTGTTCATAACCCGGCAGCCAGCTCCTTCTCGCGCTATGCGCAGGAAAACCTCGGACCGCTGGCAGGCTACATTACCGGCTGGACCTACTGTTTTGAAATCCTGATTGTCGCCATTGCCGACGTGACTGCCTTCGGCATATACATGGGCGTCTGGTTCCCGGCGGTACCGCACTGGATTTGGGTACTCAGCGTGGTGCTGATTATCTGCGCCATTAACCTGATGAGCGTGAAGGTGTTTGGTGAGCTGGAGTTCTGGTTCTCGTTCTTCAAAGTCGCCACCATTATCATCATGATTGTCGCCGGTTTCGGCATCATCATTTGGGGGATTGGCAACGGCGGGCAACCGACCGGTATCCATAACTTATGGAGCAACGGTGGCTTCTTCAGCAACGGCTGGCTCGGCATGGTGATGTCGCTGCAAATGGTGATGTTTGCCTATGGCGGGATTGAGATTATCGGGATTACCGCAGGCGAAGCCAAAGACCCGGAAAAATCTATTCCGCGCGCCATCAATTCCGTACCAATGCGTATCCTGGTGTTTTATGTGGGGACGCTGTTCGTCATTATGTCTATCTACCCGTGGAACCAGGTGGGTACCGACGGTAGCCCGTTCGTTATGACGTTCCAGCATATGGGCATTACCTTTGCTGCCGGGATCCTCAACTTTGTGGTTCTGACTGCGTCGCTGTCGGCTATTAACTCTGACGTCTTCGGTGTGGGGCGTATGCTGCACGGCATGGCGGAGCAGGGCAGTGCCCCGAAAATGTTCGCCAAGACGTCGCGTCGTGGCGTGCCGTGGGTTACGGTGATGGTGATGACTATTGCGCTGCTGTTTGCGGTGTATCTTAACTACATCATGCCGGAAAATGTCTTCCTGGTGATCGCCTCTTTGGCGACCTTCGCCACGGTATGGGTGTGGATTATGATCCTGCTGTCGCAGATTGCTTTCCGTCGTCGTCTGCCGCCAGAAGAGGTCAAAGCGCTGAAATTTAAAGTACCGGGTGGGGTAACGACGACCGTTGTTGGCCTGATTTTCCTGGTCTTTATCATCGCGCTCATCGGCTATCATCCGGATACCCGCATTTCGCTGTACGTCGGCTTTGCGTGGATTGTCCTGCTGCTGGTCGGCTGGGGATTCAAGCGCCGTCGCGAGCGCCAACTGGCTGAAGCACAGTAATATTTTTGCCGGGTAGCTTTGCGTTACCCGGTAATTTTCTCCTCCCCCGAACTCCTCCCCCAATAAACGTTAAGATGATGAGTGATCCTGTACTTCGCTATGGCAAGGTGACGTCATTATCATCAAAGGGGATACGTGATGTTGAACGCCTGGCACCTTCCGGTTGCCCCATTTGTTAAGCAAAACAAAGATCAACTGACGATTACATTATGGCTGGCGGGGGAAAATCCACCCCAGCGGGTGACGCTACGCGCAGAAAACGATAACGAAGAGATTTCGCTGGCTATGCACAAGCAGCGCAGCCAGCCGCAGCCGGGTGTGACCGCGTGGCGAGCGGCGATCGATCTCTCCAGCGGGCAGCCTCGTCGACGCTATAGCTTTAAATTACTTTGGCTCGATCGTCAGCTGTGGTTCACCCCACAGGGATTCAGCCGTTTTCCGCCTGCGCGTCTGGAGCAGTTTGCGGTTGATGTGCCGGATAACGGTCCGCAGTGGGTCGCTGACCAGGTTTTTTACCAAATTTTCCCGGACCGTTTTGCCCGCAGCCAGTCACGTGAAGCGGGCCAGGATAACGTCTATTATCACCACGCGGCCGGACACGACATCTTACGGCGTGAATGGGACGAACCGCTTACAGCCCTGGCCGGTGGCTCCACGTTTTATGGCGGAGATTTGGACGGCATCAGCGAAAAGCTACCGTACCTGAAAACGTTAGGGGTCACGGCGCTGTACCTGAATCCTGTATTTACCGCCCCGAGCGTGCATAAATACGATACCGAAGATTACCGTCATGTTGATCCGCAATTTGGTGGCGACAGGGCGCTGCTGCGCCTGCGGCACAACACCCAACAGCAGGGTATGCGTCTGATTCTGGACGGCGTCTTTAACCATAGCGGTGATTCGCACGCCTGGTTTGACCGACATAATTGGGGGACGGACGGGGCGTGCCATAACCCAGAATCTCCCTGGCGCGACTGGTATCATTTCTCAGCCGATGGCGTTGCACTCGACTGGCTGGGGTATTCCAGCTTACCTAAGCTGGACTTTTCCTCGGAAAGCCTGGTGAATGAAATTTATCGTGGTGAAGATAGTATCGTCCGCCACTGGCTGAAAGCGCCGTGGAGTATGGACGGCTGGCGTCTTGATGTAGTGCACATGCTGGGAGAGGCCGGAGGTGCACGTAACAACCTACAACATGTGGCCGGAATTACGCAGGCGGCAAAAGAAACGCAGTCAGAGGCGTATGTGGTGGGCGAGCATTTTGGCGATGCGCGCCAGTGGTTGCAGGCCGATGCAGAAGATGCCGCCATGAATTATCGCGGCTTTACTTTCCCCCTCTGGGGATTCCTTGCCAATACCGATATTTCATACGATCCGCAATCCATTGATGCCCAGACCTGTATGGCGTGGATGGATAACTACCGCGCGGGTTTGTCTCATCAGCAACAGCTGCGGATGTTTAATCAGCTCGACAGCCACGATACTGCCCGCTTTAAATCTCTGCTCGGTAAAGACGTCGCACGGTTACCGCTAGCGGTGGTGTGGCTGTTTACCTGGCCTGGCGTGCCCTGTATTTACTACGGTGACGAAGTGGGACTGGACGGGAACAACGATCCGTTTTGTCGCAAACCATTCCCGTGGCAGCCTGAAAAGCAGGACGCTAATCTGCTGGCGTTGTATCAGCGGTTGGCAAAATTACGCCACCAGAATCAGGCGCTTCGCCACGGTGGTTGCCAGGTGATTTACGCTGAGGATAACGTGGTGGTGTTTGCGCGGGTGCTAAACCGCCAGCGCGTACTGGTGGCAATTAACCGTGGCCACGCTTGTGAAGTGGTCCTGCCAGCCTCGCCATTACTGAGCGTCAGTCAATGGCAGCACAAAGAGGGCAACGGCATGCTTGCCGACGATATCCTGACTCTGCCGGCGATTTCTGCCTCGGTATGGGTAGGTCATTGATACAAACGTGCAATCTCCGGGCTTGCCAGCAGCGTTTCCCGCCACCAGCGCTGTGCCAGCCCATCGCGGTTATTGCGCCATGCCATATAAGCCACGTCTTTTTGGCGAAATGAGATAACCGTTTTTTCCACCAGCTCGCCCGTGGTAAGCCACGGGCTGGCAATATGGCGGGGGAGAAATCCGCAGCCCATACCGGCCCGCAGTAGCATCACTTTGCTGTGGAAGTCATCGACGCGGATTTGCGCCTGTTCCTCCATCAGATTGGTTTGTAACGGATGGCAGAAGCGAGCGCTGTCGCTGATAACAATCGCCCGATGCAGGCACAGCTGCTCGTTAGTCAGGTCATCTGGCGCTGCGGCCAGCGGATGCTGAGGTGCCACGACAAATACATTGTCCAACGTGCCGAGCATTTTGTAGGACCAGGCCGCTGACGTTGGCGGTTCATTGATCGCTCCCAGGATGATATCTGCTCCATTATGGGTCAGCTCCTCCCAGGAGCCCGCCAGCGTATGGTGTGTAAAACTGAGGCGAGTTTGCTTATTCAGCGCGTGAAATTCATCGATAATGGGTAACAGCGCGGCGAAAGGAAAGGAGTCGTCCAGCGCAATCGCCAGCTCTTTTTCCCAGCCTGAACTCAGTTGCACCGCCTGCTTTTCGAGATCTTTTGCCGCATTCAGCAGCAAACGCCCTTTTTCCAGCATCATCTGTCCGGTATCGGTAAATTTTGCCCGGTGCCCGGAACGATCAAGCAGCTCGATATTCAAATCGCTTTCCAGCTTCTGAATCATATAGCTGAGTGCGGCAGGGGTTTTAAACAGCGACTCGGCCGCTGCGGCAAATGAACCCTGTTTGTCGAGTGCGTCGAGAATAAGCAAAACATCCAGATTAATGCGCATAAGCAGAAAATATCCTGAAAATTAAACCCTTCTGTTGTACCGAATGAAGAAAAACAATGCCAGTGAATAAATTAGATGAGTCATGCGCATTTTTTTGATGTTGTTTAGGATATATCGCAATACAAAATTAATAGTTTCACAGGATGGTAAGTTTTCTTTAATAACTCGTTAGAAATTTCCCGCTATACTCAACAAGCTTTCTGATTCAGGATCCTGCTGCTGACGGCAGATACAGACCGTTGCCTTTTAACTTATTGATTAAGAAGGTGTGCTATGTCTATTCGGGAACTGATTGACCCTCAAAACTCTACGCTTATTTTTATTGATCATCAGCCGCAAATGTCATTCGGTGTGGCGAATATTGATCGCCAGACTTTAAAAAATAATACCGTAGCATTAGCGAAAGCCGGGAAAATATTCAATGTTCCGGTGATTTATACTTCTGTAGAAACCAAAAGTTTTAGCGGATATATCTGGCCGGAATTGTTAGCGGTTCATCCTGATGTCAAACCCATTGAACGCACCTCAATGAACTCCTGGGAAGATGCGGCGTTTGTGAAAGCGGTGGAAGCGACCGGGCGTAAAAAACTGATTATCTCCGCGCTGTGGACCGAAGTATGCCTGACTTTTCCGGCGCTGATGGCACTGGAAGCAGGCTATGAAGTTTATGTGGTAACTGATACCTCCGGCGGCACGTCCGTGGATGCTCATGAGCGTTCTATCGACCGTATGGTGCAGGCGGGTGCCGTACCCGTAACCTGGCAACAGGTTCTTCTCGAGTACCAGCGCGACTGGTCCCGCAAAGAAACCTACGACGCCGTCATGGATCTGGTCCGTGAGCACAGCGGCGCCTACGGTATGGGCGTGGATTATGCCTATACCATGGTGCATGGCGCGCCGGAACGTAAAGCTTAAATACACGTCATCCTTCATGTTGCCTGAATGCATCGTCATAGATCTCGTGTATTGATATTGATGGCGGGCTATCCCGCCATTCCCCTCAACAAGGAACCCTTCATGGCGCAGAACACACATGTGACGTTGGTGATTACTCACACTCTGCTACCTGAGCAGGCGCAGCGGTATGAGCAGTGGCTGGGGAAAATCATGCCGGTAGCGGCTGAATTTCCCGGTCATCTCGGGGCGAACGTGATTCGCCCGGCAGATGGCAACAACCTGTGGAACATCATTATCCGCTTCGACACGCTTGAGCATCTGTATAACTGGACCCAGTCCGATACGCGCCGCGTGTTGGTCGAAGAGATTGCTCCACTGCTGGCGGAAGGTGACAAAACCGAAATTCGCACCGAAGCGGCATTCTGGTTTACGCCGCCCGCGCCCCATGTACGCCAGCCCAAACGCTGGAAACAGTTCCTGATAACCCTGCTGGTGATATTTCCCAGCACCAATCTGGTGCCGTGGTTGACCGGCATTGTGCTGCCTGCAATGAAGGGCTCGTTACTCCTGCATCTCATCAATGATGCCTTTGTGGTTGCGCTGGTGGTCTGGTTCTGGATGCCCATCGTAACCCGTCTGTTTGCCGGATGGCTGAAAAAAGCCTGACCGGTATCTCAGGAGATTGTTATGTCTCAAACTGCCACACTGATTCTGACTCACGGAAAAATTCATACTCTCGATAGGCAAAGTACGCAGGTCGAGGCGGTGGCGATCGCCAACGGAAAGATCCTGGCGACCGGTAGCCACGAACGGGTAATGAGCTTTGCCGCCGAAGGGACGCAGGTTGTCGATCTGCAAGGACATACGGTGATCCCGGGCCTGAACGATTCGCACCTGCACCTTATTCGCGGTGGACTGAATTACAACCTGGAATTGCGTTGGGAAGGCGTGCCGTCGCTTGCGGACGCGCTACGTATGCTCAAAGACCAGGCTGACAGAACGCCGTCGCCACAATGGGTACGCGTGGTGGGGGGCTGGAGCGAATTCCAGTTTGCCGAACGTCGTATGCCAACCCTTGAAGAACTGAATGAGGCCGCCCCGGATACCCCGGTATTTGTTCTGCATCTTTACGACAGGGCTTTGCTCAACCGCGCTGCGCTGAAAGCGGTTGGCTATACCAAAGCGACGCCGGATCCGGCGGGCGGTGAGATTGTGCGTGATAGCAACGGCAACCCGACCGGGATGTTGATCGCTAAACCGAACGCCATGATCCTTTACTCGACGCTGGCAAAAGGACCAAAACTGCCGCTGGAAATGCAGGTTAATTCGACCCGCCAGTTTATGCGTGAACTGAACCGTCTGGGACTGACCAGCGCCATCGATGCGGGCGGCGGCTTCCAGAACTACCCGGAAGATTACGAGATCATTGAGCAGCTACACGCCAACAAGCAGATGACGGTGCGCATAGCTTACAACCTGTTTACCCAGCGTCCGAAGCAGGAACTGGAAGACTTTGAACGCTGGACCGATATGCTCAAGCCAGGGCAGGGAACCGACTTCTACCGTGCCAACGGGGCAGGGGAAATGCTGGTCTTTTCGGCAGCGGATTTTGAAGACTTCCTTCAGCCGCGCCCGGATCTGCCGGAGGGGATGGAAGATGAGCTGGAGCGCGTGGTGCGACACCTGGTGGAGCATCGCTGGCCGTTCCGCCTGCACGCCACCTACGATGAATCCATCAGCCGAATGTTGGACGTGTTTGAGAAAGTTAATCGTGATATCCCGTTCAATGGCCTGCACTGGTTCTTCGATCACGCCGAAACGATTACCGAACGGAATATCGAACGCGTAAAAGCGCTGGGGGGCGGGATTGCGGTCCAGCACCGTATGGCGTTCCAGGGAGAGTATTTTGTCGATCGCTACGGCAAAGACGCGGTTAAACATACGCCGCCGGTGGCGAAAATGCTGGCGGCTGATGTGCCAGTTGGCCTGGGTACCGATGCTACGCGCGTGGCAAGTTACAACCCGTGGACAGCGTTGTACTGGCTGGTATCAGGACGCACCGTTGGCGGTATGGCGATGTACGATGATAACAATCGCCTGGCGCGTGATGTGGCACTGGAACTGTGGACGGCCGGGAGCGCCTGGTTTTCCAGCGAGCAGGGTAAGAAAGGGCGCATCGAAAAAGATCAACTGGCCGACCTGGTGGTGCTGTCCAAAGATTACTTCAGCGTGGCGGAAGAAGAGATCAAAGGCATCGAGTCAGTGATGACCATTGTCGATGGCAAAGTAGTGTACGCGGCCGGGCATTTCACCCCGCTGGCTCCACCTGCTATTCCGATAGTGCCGGACTGGTCGCCGGTGGTGAAGGTGCCAGGGCATTATCGCTCAGCGCCACCTGCAGCCGCAAAAATTGGCGCAATGGTGCAGATGCACCAGTGCTGCGGTAGCTGCGGTGTACACGGTCACCAGCATGATATTGCGCGAAAATCGGGGATTCCGGTGTCAGATGACCGGGCTTTCTGGGGTGCGCTTGGCTGTTCCTGCTTCGCGTTTTAATTGCGGTTTGGATAAGCGTATCGTCACTGGCGATACTAACGGAAAGTGACGCAATCGCTTATCTGATCTGCGAACAATAAAAAAGGCCCGCATTTGCGGGCCTCTTAAGATTCTTGCCAATTACAGGCTGGAAACGTTCTCGGTCAGGTATTTCGCCACGCCGTCCGGAGACGCGTTCATACCTTCTTTACCTTTTTCCCACTGTGCCGGGCAAACGTCGCCGTGCTCTTCGTGGAACTGCAGCGCGTCAACCATACGCAGCATTTCGTCGATGTTACGGCCCAGCGGCAGATCGTTAACCACCTGGTGACGAACAACGCCGTTAGCGTCGATCAGGAAAGAACCACGCAGAGCAACGCCCGCTTCCGGGTGCTCGATGCCGTAGGCTTTCTGGATTTCGCGTTTGATGTCAGCAACCATTGCGTATTTCACTGCACCGATGCCGCCTTTGTCGACAGGGGTGTTACGCCATGCGTTGTGGACAAATTCAGAGTCGAAGGAAACGCCAACAACTTCAACGCCGCGCTTCTGGAATTCTTCGTAACGCTTGTCGAATGCGATCAGTTCAGACGGGCAAACGAAGGTGAAGTCCATCGGCCAGAAGAACAGAACGGTAGTTTTACCGTTGGTATGCTGTTTGAAGTTGAAGTTTTCAACGATCTCACCGCTACCCAGTACCGCAGCTGCTGTGAAATCCGGAGCCTGACGAGTTACCAGTACCATATAATTCTCCTGCAATGTTAAGGGGTTTTTGGAACGCAACGCGGGCCAGTATAGAGAGTGTTCGGGAATAAGACAAAGAGGCGTTGGCAATCAATGAGACAGGTTTTGTCTATCAATCTTTTGCCGGATGGTGGCTACTGCTTATCCGGCGGGGAATGCGGGCTGCAATCAAAGGGTTTTACGCCGCGCCAGTTCCATCATTTGCGGATAAAACTGCCAGAAACGTTCTTCTAACGCATCGTAATGGGTATCGAGGTCATACCATGAGTCGCGCAGGGCATCGAGCCGTGGGCGGCGGCTGGCCATACCGTTCAGGACGTTCTGGATAAAATCCATGTCCCGATAGCGCTCAAGCCATTTCTCTGACCATATATAGTTGTTCAGATTGATAAAGCGCGGCGGCGATTCCGGCAAAATAGTCGTTACCTGGGTGCGGGCATAGCGCACAAACTCCGTCAGCGGGAAGTCAGGGGAAATTTCCGACCAGTGGCGCGACAGAAAATGATCCCACATGACGTCCAGCGTAATCGGTGCGACGCGGCGCGTTTCGCTACGAAACCACTCTTTGGCTTCACGCACCTGCGGCAGGTTATCGGTCATCACGTCGATACGACGGTGCATGAAGATGCCTTCCACCACGTCAGGCGAATAGTGCGTTTCCGGATTACCCCGGACAAAATCGGCTAGCAAATTACCGGAAAGCGAGCTGTCGGCAAGATGAGCGAGATGCAAATGTGCAAGAAAATTCATAGTTAAACGTTTATCCAGAGGGGTAAAGGTTGCAGGGAGAACGCCCCGGCACTAGACTACCCGCCTCTTATTTTAGTCTGAGTCAGTGTCATGCGCGTTACCGATTTCACCTTTGAACTACCCGAATCCCTGATTGCCCACTATCCGCAAGCTGAGCGCAGTAGCTGCCGCTTGCTGTCTTTGGACGGGCCGACGGGCGCGCTGACGCACGGTACTTTCACCGATCTACTCGATAAGCTCAACCCTGGAGATTTACTGGTCTTTAACAACACTCGCGTGATCCCGGCGCGTCTGTTTGGCCGTAAAGCCAGCGGCGGCAAGATTGAAGTGCTGGTTGAGCGTATGCTGGATGACAAACGTATTCTGGCACATATCCGCGCATCTAAAGCGCCGAAGCCGGGCGCTGAACTGCTGCTGGGCGACGACGAAAGTATTAACGCGACGATGGTCGCCCGCCATGACGCGCTGTTTGAAGTGGAGTTTAACGACGAACGCAGCGTGCTGGATATCCTCAACGCCATCGGCCATATGCCGTTGCCGCCGTATATCGATCGTCCGGATGAAGACGCCGACCGCGAGCTGTACCAGACCGTGTACAGCGAAAAGCCGGGCGCCGTCGCTGCGCCGACCGCGGGTCTGCATTTTGACGATCCGCTGCTGGCTAAACTGCGCGATAAAGGCATTGAAATGGCGTTCGTCACCCTGCACGTTGGCGCGGGTACTTTCCAGCCGGTGCGCGTAGACACCATCGAAGACCACATTATGCATTCCGAATATGCGGAAGTGCCGCAGGATGTGGTGGACGCGGTGCTGGCGGCGAAAGCGCGCGGCAACCGCGTGATTGCGGTAGGTACCACCTCCGTACGTTCGCTGGAAAGTGCGGCGCAGGCGGCCAAAAACGATCTCATCGAGCCGTTCTTCGGCGATACACAAATCTTTATTTATCCAGGCTATAAATATCAGGTGATTGATGCTCTGGTCACCAACTTCCACCTGCCGGAATCGACGCTGATTATGCTGGTTTCCGCATTTGCTGGTTATAAAAACACCATGCACGCCTATCATGAAGCGGTAAAAGCGGAATATCGCTTTTTTAGTTACGGGGATGCCATGTTTATCACGTACAATCCGCAGGCTATTTCTGAGCGACCGTGAGAAGGTTATCTCACTTGCCATTTTGATGTCGGGCAGTGCTCGTCATCCTCAGGTACTGCGTGTACGCTCCGGTAGCTGCGCGCTGGTCGCCCCCAAACTGGCTGCGCCGATTGCGCCTTCGCCAGTGGGTTAATATATTTTTACTCCGTGGAGTGATTCCGTGGGGAAAGTTTAATCATCAGACTGTCTCTCTGATGCAGGAGAAAAAATGAAATTTGAACTGGATACCACAGACGGTCGCGCGCGCCGCGGCCGCCTGGTTTTTGATCGTGGCGTAGTAGAAACGCCTGCTTTTATGCCGGTTGGTACTTACGGCACAGTAAAAGGCATGACGCCGGAAGAAGTTGAAGCAACCGGTGCGCAGATCATCCTCGGCAACACCTTCCACCTGTGGCTGCGCCCGGGTCAGGAAATCATGAAACTGCACGGCGATCTGCACGATTTCATGCAGTGGAAAGGGCCGATCCTCACCGACTCCGGCGGCTTCCAGGTGTTCAGCCTGGGCGATATCCGTAAGATAACCGAGCAGGGCGTGCATTTCCGTAACCCGATCAACGGCGATCCGATTTTCCTCGATCCCGAGAAGTCGATGGAGATTCAATACGATCTCGGTTCCGATATCGTGATGATCTTCGACGAATGTACTCCGTACCCGGCAGACTGGGACTATGCTAAACGCTCGATGGAGATGTCTTTGCGTTGGGCGAAGCGCAGCCGTGACCGTTTTGATAGTCTCGGCAACAAAAATGCGCTTTTTGGCATCATTCAGGGCAGTGTTTACGAAGATTTACGTGATATCTCCGTCAAAGGTCTGGTAGATATCGGCTTTGATGGCTACGCTGTCGGCGGTTTGGCTGTCGGTGAGCCGAAGGAAGATATGCACCGCATTCTGGAGCATGTTTGCCCGCAGATTCCGGCAGATAAACCGCGTTACCTGATGGGCGTCGGTAAACCAGAAGATCTGGTTGAAGGCGTACGTCGCGGTATCGATATGTTTGACTGCGTGATGCCAACGCGAAATGCCCGTAATGGTCATTTGTTTGTGACTGACGGCGTGGTAAAAATTCGTAACGCGAAACATAAAAGCGACACCAGTCCGCTCGATGCTGAGTGTGATTGCTACACCTGTCGCAATTATTCGCGCGCTTACTTGCATCATCTCGACCGTTGCAACGAAATATTGGGCGCGCGACTCAACACGATTCATAACCTTCGCTACTACCAGCGTTTGATGGCGGGTTTACGCAAGGCTATTGAAGAGGGTAAATTAGAGAGCTTCGTGACCGATTTTTACCAACGTCAGGGTAGACCAGTTCCACCTGTGAACGTTGATTAATTTTAATAATGAGGGAATTTGAATGAGCTTTTTTATTTCTGATGCGGTAGCGGCAACAGGTGCTCCGGCGCAGGGCAGCCCGATGTCTCTGATTCTGATGCTGGTGGTGTTTGGTCTGATTTTCTACTTCATGATCCTGCGCCCGCAGCAAAAGCGTACCAAAGAACACAAAAATCTGATGAGCTCCATTGCGAAAGGCGATGAAGTACTGACTAACGGTGGTCTGGTGGGTCGCGTGACTAAAGTAGCAGAATCTGGCTACATCGCTATCGCGCTTAACGACACCACCGAAGTGGTTATCAAACGTGATTTCGTAGCTGCCGTTCTGCCGAAAGGCACTATGAAGGCGCTGTAATTTATTGTTTTCCCAAAGGGAACTGCCGTGTTAAACCGTTATCCTTTGTGGAAGTATGTCATGCTGATCGTCGTTATTGTCGTCGGTCTGCTCTATGCGCTTCCCAACCTGTATGGTGAGGATCCGGCTGTTCAAATCACTGGCGTGCGCGGTGCCGCCGCCAGTGAGCAAACGCTGATCCAGGTCCAGAAAACGTTACAAGAAGATAAAATCACACCTAAGTCTGTGGCTCTGGAAGAGGGTGCTATTCTCGCGCGCTTCGACTCCACTGATACCCAACTGCGCGCACGTGAAGTGTTAATGGGCGTACTGGGCGATCAGTACGTCGTGGCGCTTAACCTTGCTCCGGCAACCCCGCGCTGGCTGGCTGCCATTCACGCAGAACCGATGAAACTCGGTCTTGACCTGCGTGGCGGCGTTCACTTCCTGATGGAAGTGGATATGGACACCGCGCTGAGTAAGTTGCAGGAACAAAATATCGATAGCCTGCGCAGCGATCTGCGTGAAAAAGGCATTCCTTATACTACCGTTCGCAAAGAAGATAACTACGGTCTGAGCATCACGTTCCGTGATAGCAGCGCCCGTGATGAGGCTATCTCTTACCTGAGCAAGCGTCACCAGGATCTGGTTATTTCCAGCCAGGGCAGCAATGCTCTGCGTGCGGTAATGACCGATGCGCGCCTGAGCGAAGCTCGTGAATACGCGGTACAGCAGAACATCAACATTCTGCGTAATCGTGTTAACCAACTGGGTGTTGCTGAACCGGTGGTACAACGTCAGGGTGCTGACCGCATTGTGGTCGAACTGCCGGGTATTCAGGATACCGCGCGTGCGAAAGAAATTCTGGGCGCAACCGCGACGCTGGAATTCCGTCTGGTAAACACCAACGTTGACCAGTCCGCTGCGGCATCCGGGCGTGTACCGGGTGATTCGGAAGTGAAACAATCTCGTGAAGGTCAGCCTGTTGTGCTGTACAAGCGCGTGATCCTGACCGGTGACCATATCACCGACTCCACTTCCAGCCAGGACGAATACAATCAGCCGCAGGTTAACATCTCGCTGGATAGCGCGGGTGGTAACATCATGTCCAACTTCACCAAGGACAACATCGGTAAGCCGATGGCGACCCTGTTTGTGGAGTACAAAGACAGCGGTAAGAAAGATGCTAACGGTCGTGCAGTACTGGTGAAACAGGAAGAGGTGATTAACATCGCCAATATCCAGTCTCGCCTGGGTAACAGCTTCCGTATCACCGGTATCAACAACCCGAACGAAGCGCGCCAGCTTTCTCTGCTGTTACGTGCCGGTGCGTTGATTGCGCCAATTCAGATTGTTGAAGAACGTACCATCGGCCCAACCCTGGGTATGCAGAACATTAAACAGGGTCTGGAAGCGTGTCTGGCCGGTCTGGTGGTGTCTATCCTGTTCATGATCTTCTTCTATAAGAAGTTCGGTCTGATTGCGACCAGTGCGCTGATTGCTAACCTGGTGCTGATTGTCGGTATTATGTCGTTGCTGCCGGGTGCTACGCTAAGTATGCCGGGGATTGCGGGGATCGTCTTAACCCTTGCCGTCGCGGTCGATGCGAACGTACTGATCAACGAACGTATCAAAGAAGAGTTGAGTAACGGGCGTTCGGTGCAGCAGGCCATCAATGAAGGTTATGCGGGCGCATTTAGCTCCATCTTTGATGCGAACATTACGACGCTGATCAAGGTCATCATCCTGTACGCAGTGGGCACCGGGGCAATTAAAGGGTTCGCGATTACTACCGGTATTGGTGTGGCGACGTCGATGTTTACCGCGATTGTCGGTACACGTGCCATCGTAAACCTGCTGTATGGCGGCAAGCGCGTCAAAAAGCTGTCAATCTGAGGAGTGCGAAGTGGCACAGGAATATACTGTTGAACAATTGAACCACGGCCGTAAAGTCTGGGACTTTATGCGCTGGGACTACTGGGCTTTCGGCATTTCAGGTTTCCTGCTGATTGCGGCCATCGTGGTGATGGGCGTACGCGGGTTTAACTGGGGTCTGGATTTCACTGGTGGTACGGTTATTGAAATCACGCTGGAAAAACCGGCCGATATGGACGTGATGCGCGATGCGCTGGAGAAAGCGGGCTTCGTTGATCCGCTTCTGCAGAACTTCGGCAGCAGCCACGACATTATGGTACGTATGCCGCCAACTGAAGGCGCAGACGGCGGTCAGGTGTTGGGTAGCAAAGTGTTGAGTGTGATTAACGAATCCACCAACCAAAACGCCGCGGTGAAGCGAATTGAATTCGTGGGTCCGAGCGTGGGTGCTGACCTGGCGCAAACCGGTGCGATGGCGCTGATGGCGGCGCTGATCTCCATCCTGGTGTACGTTGGTTTCCGCTTTGAGTGGCGACTGGCGGCTGGGGTAGTTATCGCGCTGGCGCACGACGTGATTATCACACTTGGGATCCTGTCGTTGTTCCATATCGAGATTGACCTGACTATCGTCGCATCGCTGATGTCGGTAATCGGTTACTCGCTGAACGACAGTATCGTTGTATCTGACCGTATTCGTGAAAACTTCCGCAAAATTCGTCGCGGTACGCCTTACGAAATCTTTAACGTGTCACTGACTCAAACGCTGCACCGTACGTTGATTACGTCTGGTACGACGTTGATGGTTATTCTGATGCTGTTCCTGTTCGGTGGTCCGGTACTGGAAGGCTTCTCGCTGACGATGTTGATCGGTGTTTCCATCGGTACTGCATCTTCTATCTACGTGGCATCGGCGCTGGCGCTGAAGCTGGGTATGAAGCGTGAGCACATGCTGCAGCAGAAGGTCGAGAAAGAAGGGGCGGATCAACCGTCGATTCTGCCTTAACCCACCCTGGAGTGAAGACACTGGAATCCCGATCGCAAGGTCGGGATTTTTTTTGCCTGTGAATTAGCGACAGGCCATTATCTTTCCCTGTCGCCACACTACTGACAGTATGCTGTCAGTAGCCCTGTCTTATAGTCCTCCTGAGATTACCCACACAGGCAGGAGGAAGTATGAGCAACGTAATTAATTGGTTTGAAATCCCCGTGGCACAAATGGATCGCGCCATCGCTTTTTATGAGCCAGTGATGCAGGTTTCTTTGCGTCGAGAGAACATGGACTGCGCTGAGCTCGCCGTATTTCCGCATCAGGATCCCGCTCCCGGCGGGGCGCTGGCTAAATTTGACGGTATTACGCCTTCAGCGCAGGGCGCTATTATTTATCTGCATACGGACGATTTGGCAGCAACGCTTGAACGCGTCGCCACTGCTGGCGGTCAGTGTGTGTTTGGCCCACTCGAACTGGGGCAGGACATTGGTACGATTGCGCTATTTACTGACAGCGAAGGCAATCGTGTTGGTTTACATCAACCCGCGTAATATTTTCAGGACTGAGGATTAAAATGAGCAGACGCGCCGACCGCTTGTTTCAGATTGTACAAATCCTGCGTGGCAGGCGAGTGACAACGGCGGCGCTGCTGGCAGAACGTCTTGAGGTTTCTGAACGGACGATTTATCGCGATATCCGCGATCTCTCTTTATCCGGCGTGCCCATTGAAGGCGAAGTGGGCAGCGGATACCGTTTAATGGCCGGGTTTGATCTGCCGCCGTTGATGTTAACCCATCACGAATCAGAAGCATTGATGGTAGCGATTCGATTATTGAAAACATGGGGCGGAGATTCACTTTCACAGGCGCTGGAATCCGCGCAGGAAAAAGTGCTGGCGATATTGCCGCCAGAGAGCCGGCGCAGGGCCGAGCAAACGCGGATTTTCGCGCCAGATTTTGGTAATCAGCCGCATTCACGCAGTGCCTTTGATCTCATACATCGCGCGGTTTCAGGGCAGCAGGTACTGGCGCTGCATTATCGCGATGAGTTCGGGAACCTCTCCTGGCGCGACGTTCAGCCGCTGGGTTTATTCTTCTGGGGCGAACACTGGCTGCTGGTTGGCTGGTGCGAGAAGCGGGACGATTATCGCTGCTTTCGCGTTGATCGATGTCTGAAGATCACGCCGCTCGACAGGCGCTTTCGCGAATCGGCGGATCGTTCGCTAAGTGACTTTTTGCGTAAAGTACGCTGCGAAGACCAGCCATAAAAAAGCCAGCGGCTAAGCTGGCTTGTCTGCGATAAATTGTCTGGATTAGAAGTTGTAACCCACGACCAGGTAACCACCCCAACCGGTAGATTTCGCACTGAAGTCGCCTTCGCCCCAGTTCAAGGTGTCTCCACCTTTCCACTGGCCGCCGTTATGGAAGTAACGCGCTACGACAGAGTAGTGCCAGTGATCGTAGTTCAGCGCCAGGACGTGGCTGGAAGCGATAGAGTTGCTGGTGCGGTTCGGATCATCACCCAAATCAGAGCCCCAGTCGAAGTTGGTGAAGCCGATGTAGGTCAACTGGCCGCCCCAAACCTGGGTGATCGGCACAAAGTATTTCACTTTGAAACGGTAGCCATCCCACTCGTTTTCGTTGGATGCGCCATAGTTCTGCCACTGGTATTTAGCATACACGTTCAGGGACAGCCCCATCGGCAGACCGGTATCGATATCGGTACCCAGACCCATATACCAGGTGCTCTGGCGGCTGGCTTTGTTATCACCCATATCGTAGATGTAGTTGTTGGCGAAATACCATTCTTTGAACGGACCAAAGCTCAGGTCAGCACCGGTCAGTTTGTCGATGGAGAAACGCGGTTCGATTTCCATAAACAGCGGGGAACCGTCAGACCAGATACCTTTATCGTTGCCGTTACCCCAGTCGAAGGTTTTCGGAATATCGATGTAGCCATAGAAGTCGAACCAGTCTTTTTTGGCAAATGCTTCGTATTCCAGATACACGTCGTTGTTCAGTTTCGGGGAGAAACGGGTGTGGTAGCTACCCACCACGTTAACGCTCTGGTGCCACCAGTCGGACAGATATTGCGGTTTGTCATTTTCTGCTGCGTTGGCAGTAAAAGACGAGGAGAGCGCCAGCACTGCACCGGCTGCAAGTAATGTTTTTTTCATATGTATGCCACTGTTTGAAATCCCTTTCGGGAGTGAAAAATGCGCAATTTGCGTTTCTAAATATTTCGTAATTCTTCGGAGCCTATTATAAAAATCATTGTTCACAAAAATATGTCTTGTTTCACAGTTCTATCATTTACGTAATCGATTGCGTTCACGTTTGCGTACTTTAGGCGGCGAATTGTACTGGCTCCCATGAATGTTGCCAAGTTTTACCAGAAATATCGGTTATGTCAGGGGAGTAACAAAATGGAGCGGAGTGATGTTGCGGAACGCACAAAACGTTCCGCAAAAAAGTTTATTGGTTAACAGGCTGGACGTCGTGGATGCGAACAAATCCTAACTGATCTGGAGTGAGGCCATTTATCTGCAACGGAATGTCTACGTCGCTGGGAGCAAGAATACTCGCCGGAGCGTTGACCAACTGGTTGTGAACGTTCATTTCCTGATAGTTGTCCGTAGTGCCCTGAATTTGCCCGTACTCGACGGTGGCGCTAAAGGCGGGTAAAGGCGTGTTGGATTCACCCTGAATCCGTAGCGTCAGGCGCGTACCCTCGGCATTCGGTGCAATGTTCACCAGCGACATGCGTAAGGTGCCAATCTGGCTGTCCAGTCGTGCCGGGGTTTTGGAACCCGGTAGCAGATAGACGCCGCTGGTTGATTTTGCATTCAACATATTTTGTTGTGTAATTTTTACTGTTTCCTGATTAAGCTGCGTCATCTCTTTATTCAACGTGCTAACACTTTGATGCATCTGGCGTACTTCGCTTTGCTGTGCACAGGCACTAAGACTAAAGAGACTTCCCACCAGGAGAATTCTTAGGTAACGTCTTGTCATTGTGATTACTTCCTTCATTGTCGCGATAGCATAATGGTAGTGTGCACTGAGCACGAAGGCATCGATCCTTTGTCTCAAAAGCGCATCGCCTTTGTTGTCACGGCAGTTCAGGGTAAAATAGATTCTGTTAACCACTGAGGTACAGGACGCCGTATGCATTGCCCATTCTGTTTCGCCGTAGACACTAAGGTAATTGACTCTCGTCTTGTAGGCGAGGGCTCCTCGGTACGCCGCCGTCGGCAGTGTCTGGTCTGTAACGAACGTTTCACCACTTTTGAAGTGGCTGAACTTGTCATGCCGCGCGTTGTGAAAAGCAACGACGTGCGTGAACCCTTTAATGAAGAAAAGCTGCGCAGCGGCATGCTCAGAGCGCTTGAAAAACGGCCTGTTAGCGCAGATGACGTCGAAATGGCGTTAAACCATATCAAATCACAGCTGCGTGCGACTGGTGAGCGTGAGGTGCCGAGCAAGATGATTGGCAACCTGGTGATGGAGCAGCTGAAAAAGCTCGATAAAGTCGCCTACATCCGCTTTGCCTCTGTCTACCGGAGTTTCGAAGATATCAAAGAATTTGGCGAAGAGATTGCTCGCCTACAGGACTAAGCCATGCAGGATGAATTATACATGGCGCGCGCGCTGAAGCTTGCTGCGCGCGGACGTTTTACCACTCACCCCAACCCCAACGTGGGCTGCGTGATTGTGAAAGATGGGGAGATCGTCGGTGAAGGGTATCATCACCGTGCGGGCGAACCGCATGCCGAAGTTCATGCTCTGCGGATGGCTGGAGAAAAAGCGCAAGGGGCAACGGCCTATGTGACGCTTGAACCCTGTAGTCATCATGGCCGCACGCCGCCGTGTTGCGATGCGCTGATTGCGGCGGGTGTGTCGCGTGTGGTTGCGGCGATGCAGGATCCCAATCCGCAGGTCGCAGGACGCGGGCTCTACCGTTTGCAGCAGGCGGGCATTGACGTCAGCCACGGGCTGATGATGAGCGAAGTTGAGCAACTGAATAAAGGCTTCCTCAAGCGCATGCGTACGGGGTTCCCGTATCTGCAGCTTAAGCTTGGCGCGTCGCTTGATGGCCGTACGGCGATGGCCAGCGGTGAAAGCCAGTGGATTACCTCACCACAGGCGCGCCGAGATGTGCAACGCTTGCGCGCGCAAAGCCATGCCATTTTAACCAGCAGTGCTACGGTGCTGGCCGACGACCCTCAGCTTACCGTGCGTTGGTCGGAGCTTGGGGAGTCAACTCAGGCGAGTTACTCGCAGGAAGAGCTGCGCCAGCCAATCCGCATTGTTCTTGATAGCCAGAATCAGGTCACACCGGAGCACCGAATTGTGCAACAGCCAGGAGAAACCTGGATTGTCCGAACTGAAGACGACCCTCGTAGCTGGCCGGAGACGGTGCGCAGTCTGAAGGTGCCGGAACATAACGGGCATCTGGATCTGGTGGTGCTAATGATGCAGCTTGGCAAACAGCAAATTAACAGCATTTGGGTTGAAGCAGGCCCAACGCTCGCGGGTGCATTGTTGCAGGCCGGTTTGGTCGATGAGCTAATCGTGTATGTTGCGCCTAAACTGTTAGGCAGCGATGCGCGAGGATTATGTGTGCTTCCAGGCCTTGAGAAACTGGCTGATGCACCCCATTTCAAATTCAATGAGATACGCCAGGTGGGCCCGGACGTTTGCCTGCATTTAACGACTGCGTGAGGCTTTCTGATTTAGAGGAAGCAGCGCACAGAATATTATGATAAAATCCGCCCCCCTTACGGGGCCATAAATCGAACCCGAAGGAAGAATATGAACATTATTGAAGCTAACGTTGCTACCCCGGACGCTCGCGTCGCCATCACCATTGCGCGTTTCAACAACTTTATCAATGACAGCCTGCTGGAAGGTGCTATCGACGCCCTGAAACGTATTGGCCAGGTTAAAGATGAAAACATTACCGTTGTTTGGGTTCCAGGTGCATATGAGCTGCCGCTGGCGGCTGACGCACTGGCAAAAACCGGTAAATACGACGCGGTGATTGCGCTCGGTACGGTGATCCGTGGCGGTACCGCGCACTTCGAATATGTGGCTGGCGGTGCAAGCAATGGCCTGGCGCATGTCGCTCAGGACAGTGGCATTCCGGTAGCCTTCGGTGTTCTGACCACCGAAAGTATTGAACAAGCCATCGAACGTGCTGGCACTAAAGCCGGTAACAAAGGCGCAGAAGCTGCACTGACTGCGCTTGAAATGATTAATGTATTGAAAGCCATTAAGGCCTGATTTTTGTAAGGGGAAATCCGTGAAACCTGCTGCTCGTCGCCGCGCCCGTGAGTGTGCCGTCCAGGCGCTCTACTCCTGGCAGTTGTCCCAGAACGACATCGCTGATGTTGAATACCAGTTCCTGGCGGAACAGGACGTTAAAGATGTCGACGTTCTGTATTTCCGTGAACTGCTGTCCGGGGTGGCGACTAACAGCGCGTACCTGGATGGATTGATGAAGCCTTACCTGTCTCGTCTGTTGGAAGAGCTGGGTCAGGTAGAAAAAGCCGTGCTGCGTATTGCGCTGTTTGAACTGTCTAAACGTAGTGATGTGCCGTACAAAGTGGCCATCAACGAAGCGATTGAACTGGCAAAAACCTTCGGCGCTGAAGATAGCCACAAATTCGTGAACGGCGTACTGGATAAAGCAGCACCTGTGATTCGCCCCAACAAAAAGTAATCCCGAGGCCGGCTGGATGGTGGAACCTGTTTCCGCTGTCCCCGGCTTTTTCTTTTTTTTCTGCTGAGGCATAACGTATGGCATGCGGCGAGTTTTCCCTGATTGCCCGTTATTTTGACCGCGTAAGAACGTCTCGTCTTGATGTCGAAACCGGTATTGGTGACGACTGCGCACTTCTGAACATCCCTGAAAAACAAACGCTGGCGATCAGTACCGATACACTGGTGGCTGGCAACCACTTCCTCCCCGACATTAATCCCACCGATCTCGCCTGGAAAGCACTGGCGGTGAATTTGAGCGATCTGGCGGCGATGGGAGCGGATCCTGCGTGGCTGACGCTGGCACTCACGTTACCTGACGTCGATGAAGCCTGGCTTGAAGCCTTCAGCGATGGCCTGTTTGAACTCCTCAATTACTATGATATGCAGCTGATTGGCGGTGACACCACGCGTGGGCCACTGTCGATGACGCTGGGTATCCATGGCTACGTCCCCGTTGGGCGGGCCTTAAAACGCTCTGGCGCGAAACCGGGTGACTGGATTTATGTTACCGGTACGCCGGGAGACAGCGCGGCCGGGCTGGCGATTTTGCAGAACCGATTGCAGGTTACAGATGCAACAGACGCGGACTATCTACTGAAACGCCATCTGCGTCCCACGCCGCGTATTTTGCAGGGACAAGCCCTGCGCGATCTGGCCAGTGCTGCTATCGATATTTCCGACGGTCTGATTTCCGATTTGGGGCACATCGTTAATGCCAGCGGCTGTGGCGCACGGGTTAACGTTGATATGCTGCCATACTCCACGGCATTGTCACAGCACGTTGAGCCGGAACAGGCCCTGCGCTGGGCGCTCTCGGGAGGTGAAGATTATGAGTTATGCTTTACCGTACCGGAAATTAATCGTGGTGCGCTGGACGTGGCGCTGGGAAATCTCGGCGCAGCGTTTACCTGCATTGGGCAGATGAGCGCGGACGTGGAAGGCATTCACTTTACGCGCGATGGAAAACCCGTCACGTTTGACTGGAAAGGATATGACCATTTTGCCGCGCCTTAAAAAAGATGTCGCCAAAAGCCGCCTGAGCATGCGCAATCCGTGGCACCTGTTAGCCACCGGTTTTGGCAGCGGGCTGAGCCCAATTGTTCCTGGCACGATGGGATCGCTGGCGGCGATCCCTTTTTGGTATTTAATGACCTTTCTGCCGTGGCAGCTGTATTCGCTGGTGGTGATGTTATCTATCTGTATCGGCGTTTATCTGTGCCATCAAACGGCGAAAGATATGGGCGTGCACGATCACGGTAGCATAGTCTGGGATGAGTTTGTCGGGATGTGGATTACCCTGATGGCGCTGCCGACCAACGACTGGCAGTGGGTTGCCGCCGGATTTGTGATTTTCCGTATTCTGGATATGTGGAAGCCGTGGCCGATTCGTTGGTTCGATCGCAACGTGCATGGCGGCACGGGGATTATGATCGACGATATTGTGGCCGGAATACTCTCTGCCGGAATTTTGTATTTTATCGGCCATCACTGGCCGGTAGGTATCATTTAACCATTTTCAGGGGCTATTGTAGGCCCGATAAGCGCCGCGACATCGGGCGATCAGTGCCGGATGCGCAATGCTTATCCGGCCTACAATTTACAACCGCGCTTACTTAAATCCCACTACCGGATGCTGTTTGTACGGCGTTTCCAGCTCGGCAATCTGCTCCGGTTTCAACGTTAAATCTACAGCGCTGAGCAACTCATCCAGCTGTTCCTCACGTGAAGAGCCAATAATTGGCGCTGCCACGCCGGGTTTGCTCAGCAGCCAGGCCAGCGCAACCTGTGCCCGCGTTACACCCAACTCCTCACTGACACCGGTCAGTCGTGCGGCAATTTGCGCGTCGTTGTCATCGCTCTCGTTGTACAAATTTTTACCGACTTCATCGGAAACCAGGCGTGCGGTTGTTTCTCCCCAGGGGCGCGTCAGGCGACCACGCGCCAGCGGACTCCATGGGATCACTGCCACACCCTCCTGATAGCAAAGCGGCAGCATTTCGCGTTCTTCTTCGCGGTAGATCAGGTTGTAGTGATCCTGCATGCTGACGAACTGTGCCCAGCCGTGTTGCTTTTGTAAGGCCAGTGCCTGGGCAAACTGCGAAGCGTGCATGGATGAGGCGCCAATATAGCGAGCTTTACCGGCTTTTACGACGTCGTTGAGCGCTTCCAGGGTTTCTTCGATCGGCGTGTTGTAATCCCAGCGGTGAATTTGCAGGATGTCCACATAGTCCATACCCAGGCGTCGGAGACTGTCATCAATCGAGCGCAGGATTTGTGCGCGGGATAATCCTTCCGCTAAATCATCAACCTGATGAAAAACCTTGGTAGCGACCACGACATCTTCGCGGCGGGCGAAATCACGCAGCGCGCGACCGACAATCTCTTCGCTACTGCCAGCGGAGTAGCTGTTGGCGGTATCGAAAAAGTTAATGCCGCCCTCAAGGGCGTGTTTGATTATCGGGCGGCTGCTTTCTTCAGGTAGCGTCCAGGCGTGATTGCCGCGATTGGGTTCGCCAAACGTCATGCAACCCAGGCAAAGGCGGGAGACCCGTAGGTCGGTTTTTCCTAAGATGTTGTATTTCATCAATCCACTCCTGCTTAGCTCGTGATGAATTAAGCATAGCAGGAGCGGGGAGGGGATTATGCCAGCCAGGCCTTGATTTTGGCCTCAATTCCTGCGGCATTCAGACCCAGATCGGCACGAGCTTCATCCTGAGTTCCCTGCGGGATGAAGAAGTCAGGCAGGCCAATGTTCAGCACCGGGACGGGCTTACGATGGGCCATCAGCACTTCGTTTACGCCGCTGCCAGCACCACCCATAATGGCGTTCTCTTCAATGGTAACCAGCACTTCGTGTTGGGCAGCCATTTCAAGGATCAACGTTTCATCCAGTGGTTTCACAAAACGCATATCTACCAGCGTAGCGTTCAGCGACTCTGCGACCTGAGCAGCTTCCGGCATCAGGGTGCCGAAGTTGAGAATCGCCACTTTTTCCCCGCGACGTTTCACGATGCCTTTACCAATTGGCAGTTGTTCCAGCGGGGTCAGCTCAACGCCCACCGCGTTGCCGCGTGGGTAGCGCACGACCGTTGGGCCGTCGTTGTAGTGATAACCGGTAAACAGCATCTGGCGGCATTCGTTTTCATCACTCGGGGTCATGATGACCATTTCCGGGATGCAGCGCAGGAAGGAGAGATCGAACGCCCCCTGATGGGTTTGTCCATCTGCGCCAACAATCCCTGCCCGGTCAACGGCGAACAGGACCGGCAGTTTCTGGATGGCAACATCGTGCAGCACCTGATCGTAGGCGCGTTGCAGGAAGGTCGAGTAAATGGCTACCACCGGCTTGTAGCCGCCAATCGCCAGACCGGCAGCAAACGTCACTGCGTGCTGCTCGGCAATCGCCACATCGAAATAGCGGTCCGGGAACTTACGTGAAAACTCCACCATACCGGAGCCTTCGCGCATCGCCGGGGTGATCGCCATCAGCTTATTGTCTTTCGCCGCGGTTTCGCACAGCCAGTCACCGAAGATTTTTGAATAGCTCGGCAGGCCGCCGCTGCTTTTCGGCAGACATCCGCTGGACGGATCGAATTTTGGTACCGCGTGGAAGGTAATCGGATCTTTTTCCGCAGGCTCGTAGCCACGACCCTTTTTGGTCATGATGTGCAGGAACTGCGGGCCTTTCAGATCGCGCATGTTTTTAAGCGTAGTGATAAGCCCCAGCACGTCGTGACCATCTACCGGACCAATATAGTTAAAGCCCAGCTCTTCAAACAGCGTACCCGGCACAACCATGCCTTTGATGTGTTCTTCGGTACGCTTGAGCAGCTCTTTAATCGGCGGCACGCCGGAGAAGACTTTCTTCCCGCCTTCGCGCAGCGAGGAGTAGAGTTTGCCAGAGAGCAACTGTGCCAGATGATTGTTCAGCGCGCCGACGTTCTCTGAAATCGACATTTCGTTGTCGTTGAGGATAACCAGCATGTCGGGCCTAATATCGCCCGCGTGGTTCATCGCTTCAAACGCCATCCCTGCGGTGATGGCACCATCACCAATCACACATACGGTACGGCGCTCTTTACCTTCTTTCTCGGCGGCAACGGCAATACCAATACCTGCGCTGATGGAGGTTGAAGAGTGCCCAACGCTCAGTACGTCATACTCGCTCTCACCGCGCCATGGGAACGGATGCAGGCCGCCTTTCTGACGAATGGTGCCGATTTTATCGCGGCGGCCGGTCAGAATTTTGTGCGGGTAAGCCTGATGTCCCACATCCCAGATTAACTGGTCAAACGGGGTGTTGTAGACATAGTGCAGCGCGACGGTGAGTTCCACCGTGCCCAGACCAGAGGCGAAGTGCCCGCTGGAACGGCTTACGCTGTCGAGCAAATAGCGGCGCAGTTCGTCGCAAAGCTTTGGCAGGCTCTCTTTTGGCAGCAGGCGTAACTCCTGGGTGGAGTCGACCAGCGCCAGGGTCGGGTATTTGGCTATATCAAAACTCATCGCAAGCTCATGGGATATGTTGGTTTATTTATCACGCTGGATTATGTAGTCCGCTAGCGCTTCCAGTGCCGAGGTATCGAGTGACTGTGCGGCCAGCAGACTTAGCGACTGGCGGGCATCCTCGATTAAATCCCGGGCTTTATTCTGGGCTTGCTCAAGACCCAGAAGTGCAGGATAGGTACTTTTGCCAAGCTGCTGGTCTGCACCCTGACGTTTACCCAATGTTGCAGTATCGCCTACCACATCCAGGATGTCATCCTGAACCTGGAAAGCCAGACCGATGCTTTCTGCGTATTTGTCGAGTATTGGCAGGCATTCTCGCCCTTTATCGCCAGCACTTAACGCCCCCAGGCGCACGGCGGCGCGAATCAATGCTCCGGTTTTATGGCGGTGAATCCGCTCCAGCGCATCCAGCTCAACCTGATGACCTTCAGCTTCCAGATCCAGCGCCTGACCGCCGCACATACCGGCGATACCGCTGGCCTGAGCCAGTTCAGAGATCATCGCAATGCGGTCACGGTCAGATACTTCCGGCATTGGGGCGTCGCTGATAATAGAGAACGCCAGCGTTTGCAGCGCATCTCCGGCCAGGATCGCGTTTGCCTCACCAAATTTTACGTGGCAGGTCGGCAGACCGCGGCGCAGGTCGTCGTCATCCATCGCGGGCAAATCATCGTGCATCAGCGAATAGGCATGAATGCATTCGACGGCGGCAGCGGGAGCATCAAGCGTACTCAGGCTGACACCAAACATCTGACCGGTCGCATACACCAGGAACGGGCGCAGGCGTTTACCGCCTAATAATGCGCCATATTGCATGGTCTCGACCACGGGAGTGTTCTGAAAGGGCAGTGGCGCGATAAAACGGCTCAGTGCCTGATTGGCCTGCTCAACGCAAGCCTGTAGCTGCTGCGTAAAATCCATTTACTCATTATCCGGTGTAAAAGGCGTAAGGGCGGCGTCTTCAGTATCTGACAGCAGGATTTGTACGCGCTGTTCCGCCTGTTGCAATTTGACCTGTCCCTGACGCGCCAACTGTACGCCACGTTCGAATTCGTTCAACGCTTCTTCTAACGGCAGGTCGCCGCCTTCCAGACGGGTAACAATTTGTTCCAGCTCGCTCAGCGCGGTTTCAAAACTGGCTGGCGCTTCATTTTTCTTCGGCATAATGAATGTCTGACTCTCTGTATTGGCAGCACAAGACTATGGTAACGGACTCGCACTGATAAGCAAATAACGCGCAATGTGCACAGTAGCCGCGTGATGATGATATACTTGCGCGCCTGGATGCAGTCGCGGGTATGGGCTGCTGTATTTTTTTCCATTACAAGTCATTCAGACTTGCCTAAGAACCATTGCCGCCATGAAGTTTATCATTAAATTGTTCCCAGAAATCACCATCAAAAGCCAATCTGTGCGTTTGCGCTTTATAAAAATTCTGACAGGGAACATTCGTAACGTTTTAAAGCACTATGATGAAGACCTTGCCGTTGTCCGCCACTGGGATCACGTTGAGGTTCGCGCTAAAGATGAAAGCCAGCGCCTGGATATTCGCGACGCGCTGACCCGTATTCCGGGTATCCACCACATTCTCGAAGTAGAAGACGTGCCGTTTACCGATATGCACGATATTTTCGAGAAGGCACTGGTGCAGTATCGCGATCAACTGGAAGGTAAAACCTTCTGTGTACGCGTTAAGCGTCGCGGTAAGCATGAGTTTAGCTCCATTGAGGTGGAACGTTATGTTGGCGGTGGACTGAACCAACATATTGAATCTGCACGCGTGAAGCTGACGAAGCCGGATGTGACCGTTAATCTTGAAATCGAAAACGACCGTCTGCTGCTGGTTAAAGGCCGCTATGAAGGTATTGGTGGTTTCCCGATTGGGACGCAGGAAGACGTGCTGTCGCTGATTTCCGGCGGTTTCGACTCCGGCGTGTCCAGCTATATGCTGATGCGTCGCGGCTGCCGTGTACACTATTGCTTCTTTAACCTTGGCGGCGCAGCGCATGAAATCGGCGTTCGTCAGGTGGCACATTACCTGTGGAACCGCTTCGGTAGTTCGCATCGCGTGCGTTTTGTTGCGATCAACTTTGAACCGGTGGTCGGTGAGATCCTTGAGAAAGTTGATGACGGCCAGATGGGCGTGGTCCTCAAACGTATGATGGTACGCGCGGCGTCGAAAGTCGCTGAGCGCTACGGTGTGCAGGCGCTGGTAACCGGTGAAGCGCTGGGCCAGGTGTCCAGCCAGACGCTGACCAACCTGCGCCTGATCGATAACGTATCAGACACCCTGATCCTGCGCCCGCTTATCTCCCATGATAAAGAGCACATCATCAATCTGGCGCGTGAAATTGGTACCGAGGACTTTGCCCGTACTATGCCGGAATACTGCGGTGTGATTTCAAAAAGTCCGACGGTGAAAGCGATCAAAGCGAAGATTGAGGCCGAAGAAGAAAACTTCGATTTCTCTATCCTCGATAAAGTGGTTGAAGAAGCGAACAATATCGATATTCGCGATATCGCTCAGCAGACGCAGCAGACCGTGGTAGAAGTGGAAACCGTGAGCGGCTTCGGCCCGAATGACGTAATCCTTGATATTCGTTCTGTGGATGAACAGGATGATAAACCGCTGAAGGTTGAAGGCGTGGACGTCGTTTCTCTGCCATTCTACAAGCTGAGCACTAAATTCGGCGATCTGGACCAGAATAAAACCTGGCTGCTGTGGTGTGAACGTGGAGTGATGAGCCGCCTGCAGGCGCTTTATCTGCGCGAGCAGGGCTTTGAGAACGTGAAGGTATATCGTCCGTAATTGTGGTTTGCCCCGGCTTTACGCGCCGGGGCAACGCTAATCTTGCAGCTGAAGTGATGCAATGCTGTTGACCAATTGATTAGCAATCTGCGGAATAGCTTCGGCACTAAAAAAACCCATCGTTACAGCAATTGCAATGAGCTCACCTTTACTATTCTGAAGCGGACAAGCGATAGATTGCGCTCCAGGGATCCCCTGAGTTGGGTTGTAACGCACGGCATATCCCTGCGATATTATTTGTTTAATTAACTGTTTCTGCGCCGGATTTTGCGCCTGATAACCAGAAAAACTCATAAAAATTTGCCCTGCTGCACTGGCATGAAGTGGAACCTGTGTATTGGGCAGAAAATCGATATCGACGTTTCGAAAACTGCGATTGTAATGTTTGAGTATTAATCCGTTATCAGAGACAACGACGACTCCAGTAGAGTGGTTAAAGGTATCGCGAAAAGCAATCAGCATAGCGTTGAGCTCGTTAATCGCATTGCGTATACCCGTTGGCGTCCCAGCCAGCTGCAGTGCAGTTGCACCCAGGCTGTAAAGCCCCTTTTCGTTTTGACATAGCATGCCTGTTCGGCAAAGTGAAACCAGATATTTGTGTAACCTGCTTTTCGACAATCCACATCCAGTAGCGATATCGATTGCCCTCGCTTGACCATTTTGACTGGCAACAAATGTCAAAATGCTGACGGCTATATCAACCGAATTTACCCCTTGTGATGTTTCAGTCATATGCGTTCTCTTTTTAGATACCTAGCGATTATATCATCGAGTCAGAAACAGGACTGCTTTCGCAATTCAAAAAGATCACTACCTCTAAGTGATTAGATCATGATTCACCTCAAGTTAATCATTAGTGAACCTTGATTCACTAATGATTAACTTTATGGAGGGGAAACCATGGATGCTTTGAGCAATATACGTTTAAAAAGAAGAACCTTGTTAAAAGGGCTAGGTGTAGTGGGTTTAGCTACATTAGGGCCAACCTTTCTCGGATTACGCCAGGCCAACGGTGCGCCGTTGCCCCGGTTTCGTCTTCAGCAATCGGATTACATGACCTTTCGTTCGACCTGCGCAATGGAATGTCTGCATTGCAATCTGACTGCTTATGTCTGGAAAGATCGCTTGATGAAAATTGAAGCAACGAAAGGTTTTAACGTGAAATGTTGCTTACGAGGAATTAGCCGAACGAAGTGGGTGTACCACCCTCTACGTTTGACGCAACCGCTGCTGCGTACGGGGGAGAAAGGTGAGGGGAAATTTAAGCCAATTTCCTGGGATGCCGCACTGGATCTCATTGAAAAGAAAATCAGAGACACAATCGTGAGTGATGGCAATAAAGGCTTATTGTTAACTGCCGCCTCAGGGAACATGGACTCTATCAAGAATGATATGGGGAAAGCATTTTTTGATTATCTTGGCGGATCGACAAAACATGCTGGCTCACTATGTTGTGCTGCCGTCACCGCCGCGATGATACCAATGGTGGGTTTACGCTATGCGGATACCCGAGACACGATACCAGCAAGCCGCTATATCCTCTGCTGGGGAAATAACCCTGCCGTTACGATGCATGCTTACTTCAAGGATTATTCAAACGCGCAACGTAACGGGGCGCGCATGGTCGTTATCGATCCTCGTTTTAACGAAACCGCAGCTAAAGCGGATGAGTGGGTGCCTATTGTGCCGGGGACTGATATCGCACTGGCGCTGGGGATGATCAACATCATTATGCAGGAAAAACGCTATGACGCGGATTTTCTGCGAGCGCACACCGGTGCGGTTTATCTGGTGGATGGACAACAGAAATTAATGCGAGCCGACCCGCAGGATACGGACAGTTATCTGGTGTTTGATACCCTGACACAAAGCGTGAAGCGACATGATGCGCCGGGCGTTATTCCTGCATTGCTGAATGATGAACTGCCCCACGAGAGTGATTTTACGACCGTACTGGATAACGTTTGGACGCAGGCTAAGCCCTGGACAACACAGAAAGTCGAGCAGGAAACGGATGTGCCAGCGCAAACGGTGTTACGTCTGGCGCGAGACTATGCTTCCACGCAACCTGCGATGATTGTTCAGAATATGTCTGGAGCGCAGAGAACCGAATTTGGTACTTACGTAGCTGCCAGCCAATTTTATCTGGCGCTGATAACCGGCAATATCGGTAAGCCTGGTGCTGGGGTCTGTGATGCGGGCGGGGTCAGGCAAATGGCGAAATTTTCGCCCATTATCCCCCCCGCGCCAAATGCTGCCAAAATTCCATCGATCCCCATTTCTAAAATTGGGGACTGGATCGTTAACGAAAAACCTCATCCAATAAAATTCTGGTGGAACATGACACTGGGGGCAATGACGCAGTTGCCGAATACAAATCAGGTCAGAGAAGCCTTTAAAAAAGTGCCATTTGTCGTAGTGGCAGACAATTTGATGAGTTCGTCTGCACTGTATGCCGATTTGGTGCTGCCCGTGACGACCATTTTTGAAGATGTCAGTTTAATGGCGGGGGTACGCAGCCACTATGTACAACTGATGGAGAAAGCGGTGGAACCACCGGGAGAAGCTAAACCGGATTACTGGATTTTTGCACGCCTGGCCGAGCGTTTTGGATTTGGAGACGTCTTTAATCAGCCCATCGAACATTACATTGATACTTGCCTCAAAGGGTCGGGTATCACCCGCGAAATGTTAAAAAAAGGGCCGGTATGCCCCGTTAAAGAAGACTGGATCCCCTTTAAGGATGGGCTGTTTTGTACCTCAACCGGAAAGGCGCATTTTTATATTGAGGAGTGGGCCAAAAAAGACTTCCTGCCGGTAGTGACCTAGAAACAGGTGAAAGAGTCAGTGAAAGGTTCACCTGAGCTGGCAAGCCACTATCCGTTAATGGCGGTACAGCGCAAACTGGCACGTAGCGTACATTCGAGCCACGGTATGAATGAATGGATCCTCGAGGTTCAGCGTAATCGTCCAAACGTTATGATTCACCCAGAAGATGCCCATAATCGTCAGATCCAGGCCGGAGAGTGGGTTGTTGTGTTTAATCATCGTGGAGAGCATAGAGCAATTGCCGATGTTACAACGCATATAAAACGGGGAGTTGTGAGCCTGGATAACGGCTGGTGGGAGCAACAGGGGGGAAGTAGCAGCCACGTCACCAACGATCAGGTCGAGTTGTTGGGCAATGGACACTGTTGTAACAGTACGTTAGTTGACGTGAGAAGGGAGGCATAATCATGACGAAACAGTATGGATTTCTTATTGATATGCAAAACTGCTATGGCTGTAAAACCTGCAGCATGGCCTGCAAATCAGAAAATATGACGCCGCTTGGTGTGTTGTGGCGGCGGGTGCGTGAGCGCAATACGGATGAACCTAATACTCAAGCTTTTATCAGCATGTCGTGTAACCATTGCGATGACCCTCAGTGCATGAAAGTGTGCCCTGCCGGGACTTATACCAAACGAGCTGACGGGATTGTTGTACAGGACCACGAACGTTGTATCGGTTGCCGGATGTGTATTATGGCCTGCCCCTGGAGTGCACCGGTTTACGATGCGGAAGAGGGGAAAACCAGTAAATGTAATTTGTGTGCGGAACGCCTGGATGAAGGTTTGCAACCACGCTGTGTTGAATCGTGTCCCGCGGGGGTTTTACGATTTGGCGAGATAGAAGATCTTCGCAAAGAGCATACCACCCAATGGACGGTACTAGAGAAGCGCTACAACTTACCCGATCACAATATCAGTAAGCCCAATATTGTGATTATTGCGCCACGGGACTGAGGAGAGAGAAATGGAACACTATGAATTGCCATTAGTCTTTTTTACGGTCTTTGCTCAATGGGGGATTGGTGGTGTCCTGGCACTAACGTTGTGTCAGAATTTTGGCACGCTGAAATTCAATGCTGAACAATATCGTCGGCTGGCGCTGTTATTTTGGGTCATCACTGTGCTGGGTTCTTTGGCATCCCTTGTACACTTGGGAACACCTACTGGCGCATACCGCTCAATAGCTGGGTTGGGAATATCCTGGTTGAGCCGGGAAGTGGCGGCATTTATCGTATTGAATGCCGTGATATTTTGTTGGCTAGCGCTATGCTGGCTCAAGCCTGAGCACCCTGGAGTGAATCTTCTGGGTGGCGTAACGGCGCTTGTTGGTCTTGTGTCAATTTTTGTGACGTCTCAGGTCTATTATCAAATGGCACTACACCCGCTTTGGCATACTCTGGCCACGCCGCTTGGCTTTCTGGCAACGGCGGTGTTGCTGGGTTTTATGAGTGTGGCGGTGGCAGGTGGCTATTGGCATAAATCCTCTTCACCGGTGTGTAATGCAGGGATCATAATTGGAATCGTGTTGACGGCGAGCGGGTTGTGGTTTCGCTATCATGTGCCTGGTGCTGATGCGTCAAGTCCTCTGCTATGGTGGCAGCTATTTTCCAGCATCTGTGTTGCTGTGTGGGGAATATCGCGTCTGAAATATAGCCAGCAGAGTTGGGTATGGGTCGTATTAATGGCGACGGGTGAACTGGCGGGAAGAATGTTGTTTTATAGCAACGTTATGAGCGGAGCACCTTGGTTTTAAATCTTTTACCGGATGGTTTCAACCATCCGGTAAGCATGTTTATTCGTAGTAGTTATAGATTCCCGCGGCCATCACCAGTTGTGATGCCACCTCGTAAGCTTTTTCGCGACTCACCAGCAGATCAATGATTTTTAGACCGAAATCGATGGAAGTCCCCGGTCCCTGACTGGTTAACAGGTTGACACGTGGATCCCATACGACGCGCTTGTCCTGCCACTGATCGGCGGGAATTTTGTCTTTCAGCGCCGGAAAACCGGTCATGTTACCGATGGGGAAAATATCGTGTGGGACGAGGACGGTGGCGGCAGCGGCGCAAATTGCCGCGACAATGCGCCCGGAGCGATGAAACTGTTTCACGGTTTCGACCAGTAGAGGGCTGTCGCGAAAACACTCGGCGCCTTTAATACCGCCCGGCAGCACGATAATGTCGAAATCGCCGTCAGCAACTTCGACTAATGGTGCATCCGCCAGCAGCTTTACTCCGCGTGAGCACACAATAGTCAGGCCACCATCGCTGGCGACGCTGGCGGTTGTGACCTTAATTCCGCCG
The DNA here is from genome assembly GCF_002042945.1 of Citrobacter sp. A316. NCBI lineage: Bacteria > Pseudomonadati > Pseudomonadota > Gammaproteobacteria > Enterobacterales > Enterobacteriaceae > Citrobacter > Citrobacter sp. A316. Next base: position 124,047 of record NZ_MVFZ01000009.1, on the reverse strand, counting down.
CGAACCAGCAGATCGATAGTGGTGACCGCTTCGGTCTCTTCACTACCAGGGGCGAGACATACCAGTGCTTGAGCGCTCATACTCACTTTCCTTTCTCTTAACCATTTCAAACAGGTGGGCATTTTCCGGAACGGCGATGCCGTGCGCGCGGGCGCGTTTTAACAAATAACCGGTAATGTAGTCGATCTCAGTATGGCGCAGGGCACGAATGTCTTGCAGCATCGATGAGATATTTTCCGCCGTACTGTCAATCACTTGCTCGACATAATTGCGTAAATCATCCGCTGATGTGTGGTGGCCTTCGCGTTCAATAACCGCGGCCACTTCCTCGCAGATGAGTGCTATTTTTTCAGGATGATGACGTAACTCGCCGTTTGGGCAATCCCATAATGCGGTCAGCGGGTTAATGACGCAGTTGACGGCCAGCTTGCGCCACAACTCGGCACGAATAGTGTCGTGCCAGGCGACATCCGGTAGCACTTCTTGCAGGACTTCAGCCAGATAACTGAAATCACCGTCTTGCTCACGTGCGGGACCAATCCTTGTGGTTCCCTGAGCGACATGAATGATGACGTTGCCGTCACGGCGTGCCGCGTGGGTGGTGGTGCCCATCAGCAGAGGTTGCTTAATGCTATGCAGTTCCTCAATTGTCCCCATGCCGTTGTGAATCAAGATAATGGGTGTGGTTTCAGGCAGGATTGCAGCCAGGCCTTTTACCGCATCAGAAACCTGCCAGGCTTTCAGGGTAACCAGCAGCAGGTCGCTTTTTGCCAAAAAGTCGGGGTCGTTTGCCGTCAGGGATTCATTAAAAACTGACCCGTCCGTGTCGATCAGGTTTACGCTGCAATAGGGTTGCGGTACGCGTAGCCACCCCTGCACCTCATGTCCATGTTTGCATAGCGCGGTAAGCCAAAGCTGTCCTAGCGCTCCACATCCCAGTACGGTAATTTTCATTCTTCCTCCTCACCTGCAACAGCACCAGGTGTTAATCCATATCGGCCGTACCCCATTATTGTTCGCAGGTATCAGTACCACGTACAATTAAAGGATACAGCCTAGTATAGCGCTGTCTGTTGTGTAACTTTGCAGGTATTATGCTTCGCATCAAAAATGAAGGGAGAGGAAAAGATGCCATCTTTCGATATTGTTTCTGAAGTTGATCTTCAGGAAGCCCGTAACGCGGTAGATAACGCCAGCCGCGAAGTGGAGTCACGCTTTGATTTTCGTGGCGTTGAAGCGACTTTTGAGCTGAATGAGTCAAATAAGACGATTAAGGTGTTGAGCGAGTCTGATTTCCAGGTCAATCAGCTGCTGGATATTTTACGTGCCAAGCTGCTGAAACGCGGCATTGAAGGCACGTCGCTGGACGTACCAGAAACCTTCGTGCACAGCGGTAAAACCTGGTTTGTTGAAGCTAAGCTGAAACAAGGCATTGAAAGCGCAGTGCAAAAGAAAATCGTTAAGCTGATCAAAGACAGCAAACTGAAGGTGCAGGCGCAGATTCAGGGTGAAGAAATCCGTGTAACCGGCAAGGCGCGTGACGACCTGCAATCCGTCATGGCACTGGTTCGCGGCGGCGATCTCGGTCAACCGTTCCAGTTCAAGAACTTCCGCGATTAAGTCGTTATGTCAGATGGCGTGAGCCGCCATCTGACAAATCTCATCTTTACGCCTGGCTGATGGCCTGCTCAACCTCAAATCGATTGGTGACTTTGCTGTCGATTTTCACGTAGGCCGAATGCTCTTTCGCCACAATTAAGACTTCGCTTATCCCTTCTTTTGCCAGCAGGCGCTGCTTTAACGTGTCATCGGCGGCAATCTCCGGTGGAATTTCCACACGCAGGCTGCTGACATACGGCGGCTCTTTCATTGTACTTGCCACAACTAACCAAACTGCCGCCAGAAGCGCACCGGCCAGGAATACGGCCTGACCATCAAACATTTCAACCACCCAACCGCCGAGCGAACCGCCAATCGCCACGCCAAGAAACTGGCTGGTGGAGTAAACGCCCATCGCCGTGCCTTTATAGCCAGCCGGAGACTCTTTACTGATAAGTGAGGGGAGGAGGGCTTCCATCAGGTTGAAGGCGAGGAAGAATATCTGTACGCCGGCAATCAGCCCCCAGAAATGAATGTTTGCGCTCCACAATACAATCTCTGCAATAAGTATCAGTAACACGCAGGCGAGGAACACGCGTTTCATCTTGCGCTTCACTTCGGCGTAAATGATGAACGGCACTACGGAAACAAAGGACAGCAGCATCGTCACCAGATAAATTTTCCAGTGCTCTGCGGCGGGGAAGCCCGCTTTCGCCAGTTGGCCTGGTAAGGCGACGAATGTGGACATCAGCAAAATATGCAGGCACATGATGCCAAAATTGAGCTTCAGCAGTTTGGGCTCCGCCAGCACTTTGCTGAAGCTGCCTTTTACCATGCCCGACTCGCGGTTCAGCACGTGGGTAGTGCTATTGGGAACGACCCAAATGGTTAGCACAATACCCGTGGTAGCAAGAGCTGCGATCATCCAGAACAGCGCGTGTAGTCCCAGCGCATGGGTAACGATTGGTCCTAGCACCATCGCAATGGCGAAGGTGATACCAAAGCTGACGCCGATAAACGCCATCGCTTTGGTACGGTTTTGCTCACGGGTTAAGTCGGAAAGCAGCGCCATTACGGCAGCAGCAATTGCGCCAGAACCTTGTAGGGCACGACCAAGAATAATGCCCCAGATTGAATCGGAGAGGGCGGCAATTATGCTGCCGAGAACGAATACCGCCAGCCCGCCAACAATAAGCGGCTTACGACCAATGCGGTCAGAGAGCAGACCAAAGGGGATTTGGAAAACGGCTTGCGCCAGACCATATATGCCGATGGCAAGGCCAATTAGCGCTTCGCTGGCACCCTGTAGCGCCATACCGTATGTGGTCAGAACCGGCAGGACCATAAACATGCCAAGCATGCGCAACGAGAATACGGTCCCTAAACCCCAGGTGGCGCGCAACTCACCGGGCGTCATTTTGTAATCGTTCATTCCCACCTCTGTATTAATTTCGCGCCTAGTGTAAAGCGGGGAAGGAGTGCGGTAAACCTCTACGATATGTGGAATTGTGTTGTGGGATAATTGAAATAATTACATATGCAACTAATTTACTTGTGATAATTACGGGTGTAGTCTTTTTGTGGTTGTTTCTAATGGAAAGAGGGAAAAGGAAAATGGTATTTCGCGATAAATATAACCCATTGCTTCAAGCTGATGTTTGTATTCAATGGACATCATTCTAGTGAGTATTCAAGACGATGTGTTAAAAATTTTCAGGGAAGAAATACCTGGATATTTGGATGAAAACTGGAAGGAGGTTCCTTTAGAACTCGACACAGATTTATTCGATGAGCCACGAGACGATCTCTCAGATGCAATTGAAGAGTTCCGGAAAGTATTCAACGTTGATTTATCGGAAGTAGACTGGACCCGCTATTTCCCCTGGGAAAACACGCCACTTTTGGCACGATGGTTCAAGGTTAAACGGGAGGAGGTTGAAGCAACACGTTTACCTTTAACCGTAAGGATGTTTGCGGAGTCAGCAGAGGAGGGGAAATGGTTGTTTGAGATCTGGCCTGATGAGCAAAAAGACGAGACCTGACGCTCTCAAAATCACGTAGTAAGTAAAAAGGGTGCCGAAGTACCCTTTTAGCATTCGCTGAATTTACCCAACCCAGGTCAACAGGTTGTGTGAATTATGCATCATAAAGTCTAATGATATCATCATATTAGTACGACCCAAAGATCGCATACAGTGGACATCCTTCTGATGAGAAATTATGAAGCTGAAGTTATTGAGTACATCATGAAGAATTACCCAATCAGGGAACGTTGGTTCAGACCTGGTCTTAAGCAGGTCACTAAAGAATGGACCCTTGAGGATGATTTTCAGTTTGTTCCGGAAGATGCGTATGATTTTTTAGCTGATTTATTTGAGCATTTTGATATTGAATACTCGAAGTTTGATGGAAGGAATTATATTGAACAAGAATACCCTTTCTGGCGAAAAGATCCTCCTGAAATTGAGTTAAAGCCTTTGACAGTAGGTATGATTATCGAGTCAGCCAAGGCTGGGAAATGGCTCTATGACTGAATAATATTCCTGCCAATAAAAAGGGTGCCGGAGCACCCTTTTCGTATCTGCAGATTCTTACCAGACGTAAGTCAGCAGGTTCTGCGAGTTTGGCACCATAAAGTCAACGGACATCATCACGGAAAGCGCGGTAATGGCGATGATGGAGAAACCGAACAGCTTGCGCGCCCAGACTCTGTCATCTTCCACTTTATAACCGCGCAGCGCCATGCCCAACCACCAGACGCTCACCGCCGCTGCAACAATCAGGTATTTATAACCTGCATAGCCGCCCAGGGTTAGCATCAGCGTGGCGATAGCAAACGCCACGATGTACAGCGTGATATGGTTCTTCGCGACCGAAATACCTTTCACCACCGGCAGCACCGGGATGTTGGCAGCCTGATAATCCTTGAAGCGGAAAATCGCAATCGCGTAAGAGTGCGGCATCTGCCACAGGCTGAAAATAGCCAGCAGAATCAACGCACCGCTATCGAACACACCGGTTACGGCACAGTAGCCAATCACCGGCGGCGCAGCGCCGGAGAGTGAGCCAATCAGCGTACCGTAAACGGAATGGCGCTTCATGTACAGGCTATAAACGCCCACATAGACCACGAAGCCCATTACCCCCAGCCAGCAGGCCAGAGGGTTCGCGCCAAACCACAGCAGCATAAAGCCAGCAATACCCAACAGGGTGGCGTATACCAGCGAGACCGCAGGGGAAATCAGACCTTTAACCAGCACGCGGTTTTTGGTCCTCTCCATCTTCCTGTCGATATCCCTGTCGATGTAGTTGTTAAATACACAACCCGACGCCACAACCAGTGACACCCCAACCAGCGTGTAGATAAACAGGGGATAATCAATGCTGCCTTTTGAGGCCAGCAGGAATCCCCCAATCACCGAGATCAGGTTGCCAAAGATGATGCCTGGTTTCGTTACTTGCAGGTATTGCTTAAACATCATAATCGCCGCTCTTAGTGCATCATCATGTTGTAGTTAAGGTTCCACATAATCCAGATGGAGCCCACAACCAGGATGGCGATGATTAGCACAGTAAAGACGAAGGCCGTCATGTTCCAACCTTCATCAGATTTGCTATTCATGTGCAGGAAGCACACCAGGTGCACCAGAATCTGTACCACTGCCATTACCAGAATAGTTCCCAGAATGACGGCCGGAGAGGCAGAACCTGTCATCACCATCCAGAACGGAATGACCGTCAGGATGATCGACAGGATAAAACCTGTCATGTAGGTTTTTACGCTGCCATGGGATGCGCCGCCGCTCTCGTTAGAATGACTCATTACATCGCCCCCATCAGATAAACAACAGTGAACACACAGATCCACACCACATCAAGGAAGTGCCAGAACAGGCTCAGGCACATAATGCGGGTACGGTTAGTACTGGTCAGGCCGCGACGAGCAACTTGCACCATCAGCACTGCCATCCAGATAAGACCGGAGGTGACGTGCAGACCGTGCGTGCCGACCAGCGCGAAGAACGCAGACAGGAAGCCACTGCGATCCGGGCCCATACCGTTAACAATCAGGTGATGGAATTCATAGAGTTCCATCCCGATGAATCCGGCACCGAACAAGAAGGTCAACGCCAGCCAGGAGATAACCTGGCTCTTGTTGTTCTTGTACATGGCAATCGCTGCCATGCCGTAAGTAATGGAGCTGAATAACAGCAGGAATGTTTCAACCAGAACGAATGGCAGTTCAAAAATGTCCTTACCTGTCGGGCCACCTGCGGTGCCGTTCACCAGAACGGCATAGGTTGCAAACAGAATAGAGAACAGAATGCAGTCGCTCATCAGGTAGACCCAGAATCCGAAGATCTTGGTCTGGCCTGCATCGTGGTGCCCGTGTTCGTGCGCGTGGGCAGTCGCGTGCGTTAAAGTATCAGTTGCCATTTTTCAGCCCTGCCTTAGTAATCTCATCGAAATGCTGGTTTTCCAGTTTTTCGACTTCCGGGACCGGCACGTAGTAATCCACGTCTTCATCAAAGCTTTTCACAATCCAGCTGATGATCATGCCTGCGAAGCTTGCAATCGCCAGCCACCAGATATGCCAGATCATGGCGAAACCAAACAGTGTTGCAAAAGCGGTAATGACGATACCGGCACCGCTGTTCTTCGGCATATGAATTTCTTCATAGTGCGCAGGCTGCTTGTACGCTTCACCTTTTTCTTTCATTTCCCAGAAGGCATCACGCTCGTGAACGTGCGGCACAACGGCAAAGTTATAGAACGGAGGCGGGGAAGAGGTTGCCCACTCCAACGTACGACCACCCCATGGGTCACCGGTCAGGTCACGGTTCTGCTCGCGGTCGCGAATAGAAACGAAGATCTGAATCAGCTGGCACAGGATACCCAGTGCAATCAGCGCGGCACCGCAGGCGGCAACGACCAGCATCGGATGGAACTGCGGATCAATCTGCTGGCTGAGGCGACGGGTCATACCCATGAAGCCCAGCACGTACAGCGGCATAAATGCTACGAAGAAGCCGATGATCCAGAACCAGAATGCGCGTTTACCCCAGGTTTCGTTCAGCGTGAAGCCAAACGCTTTTGGCCACCAGTAGGTCATACCTGCGAAGCATCCAAATACGACGCCGCCGATGATAACGTTATGGAAGTGCGCAATCAGGAACAGACTGTTGTGCAGAACGAAGTCCGCACCCGGCACCGCCAGCAGTACACCGGTCATGCCGCCGACTGAGAAGGTGACGATAAAGCCAATCGTCCACAGCATTGCTGAGTGGAATACGATACGGCCCTGATACATGGTGAACAGCCAGTTGAAGATCTTCACCCCGGTCGGGATGGCGATAATCATGGTGGTGATACCGAAGAAGGCGTTTACGTTAGCGCCTGCACCCATGGTGAAGAAGTGGTGCAGCCAAACAACGAACGACAGAACGGTGATACACACGGTTGCCCACACCAGCGAGGTGTAACCAAACAGACGTTTACGCGAGAAGGTTGCCGCGATTTCGGAGAACACACCGAAGACTGGCAGAACCAGAATGTACACTTCCGGATGGCCCCAGGCCCAAATCAGGTTGATGTACATCATCATGTTGCCGCCCATATCGTTGGTAAAGAAATGGGTGCCCAGATAGCGATCCAGGGTTAGCAACGCGACGGTAACCGTCAGGATTGGGAAAGAGGCGATAATCAGGATGTTCGCGCACAGAGATGCCCAGCTAAACACCGGCATCTTGAACATGGTCATTCCTGGTGCACGCATCTTAATGATGGTCACAAAGAAGTTGATACCGGTCAGGGTTGTACCAATACCGGACAACTGGACTGCCCATATCCAATAGTCGACCCCGACGCTTGGACTGTACTCTATTCCCGAAAGTGGCGGATACGCCAGCCAACCGGTCTGCGCGAATTCACCCACGCCCAGAGAAAGGTTAACCAGGATTACGCCGACAACGGTGAACCAGAAGCTCAGGTTGTTCAGGAACGGGAATGCAACGTCACGTGCGCCGATCTGCAGCGGAACCACCAGGTTCATCAGACCGATAACAAATGGCATTGCTACGAAGAAGATCATAATCACGCCGTGAGCCGTGAAGATCTGGTCGTAGTGGTGAGGAGGCAGGAAGCCTGCTTCACCTGCAGAAGCCAGCGCTTGCTGACTACGCATCATGATGGCGTCGGCAAAGCCACGAATCAACATGACGATTGCGACGATGACATACATGATGCCAAGGCGTTTGTGGTCAACCGAAGTTAGCCACTCTTTCCACAGGTAGGTCCACTTACCGAAGTAAGTGATAAGGCCCAGTAAGGCCGCACCACCGATGATAATGGCAGCAATCGTAACCATGACAATAGGTTCATGGAACGGCACTGCATCCAGCGTCAATTTTCCGAACATCGTATTCTTCCTCGGCCCCTTAGTGAGCGGATTCCGCGTGGCTCATGTCCATGCCTTCCATGCCTTCGTGTGCACTGTGCTCACCTTCGGGTTGGGTCATGTCCATGCTCTTACCGTGAGCCATAAATTTGTTAATAACGTCTTTAAACAAATCCGGTTTCACGTTGGAGAAATATTCCACCTGGTTGTATTCGCTTGGCGCAGCCACTTTCTCGAACGCAGCCATGTCGCTCATGGTGTTCGTGGACTGTTTAGCTTTAGCAACCCATTGGTCGAATTCGGCGCGGTCCTTTGTTGCGATAGCCTTGAACTTCATACCGGAGAAGCCTGGTCCGCTATAACTTGCGGAGATACCATCATAAGTACCGACTTCGTTGGCGATCAGGTGCAGTCGAGTCTGCATACCGGCCATGGCATAAATCTGGCTACCCAGACGCGGGATAAAGAAGGAGTTCATCACGGAGTTGGAAGTCACTTTGAATTCAACCGGAGTATTCGCCGGGAAGGCGATTTCATTCACGGTAGCGATACCCTGTTCCGGATAGATGAAGAACCATTTCCAGTCCATGGAAACCACTTCGATGGTAATGGGCTTCTCGTCATGCGCCAGCGGTTTGCTTGGCTCAAGAGCGTGAGTGGTTTTCCATGTCAGCACAGCAAGGAAAATGATGATTAAGATCGGCACCGTCCAGACCACAGCTTCCACTTTATTGGAGTGTGACCAGTTCGGGCTGTACTTCGCATCTTTATTGCTTGCACGATACTTCCAGGCAAAACCAACAGCCATCAAGATGGCGGGAATAACGACAATCAACATCAGGCCAAATGCCGTCAGTATCAATGACCGTTGTTCCAGTCCAATCTGTCCTTTAGGGTCAAGCAGCGCAGAATTACAGCCACTGAGTAATGCAGTGCCTGCAATTAATGACAACCATCCCAAACTTTTATTGTATTTCCTGAGTCTCATTTAACGACCTCAATTCCACGGGACCGGGTGGCGTTTAAAGTGTGAGGGCATTTTACGGGAAGGTTACATTACTGTAAACATCTCTAGATCTGTGTTACTGGGTTCTGCCGTGCATGTCACATATGTTGCAATATATGTCGCTTTGGCTTTAAGAACCTGTTGCAACATCACGTTATAACGAAAGCGGGCAGGTGGAGGGCGTACTGAGGGCAATTGGTATAACCAATACGAAAATAAAACAATTGCTTAACAATTGATTATCAATAAAAGGACAATTGAAGAACAAAAAATAAATCTATCGTGGCTGAATCGAGTAAGGAAAATAGTATATATAAAAGGCGTCAATAATTTCCAAATTCTTTGGCGCACAAAATAACAAATATTATTTTTAGCAGTTGTTGCTTATTTCGCCGTTATAATTACGCAGGGTGATTACAACGACCAAATATGCTCGTCATACTTCAAGCTACGGGTGTGTTGGCTTTCCTCGCTCACCCCAGTCACTTACTTATGTAAGCTCCTGGGGATTTGCTGCGTCGCCGCCTTCCCGTAACTCGAATTATTTAGAGCATAAATACGCAACATCACGCCAGACGGGTTTTACGCAGTGCCAGATAATCCAGCAATCCACCAAAAACGACCCCGCAGACTGCGACCACCACCGAGACTTCAAGCAGTTCTGGCAGGAAGGAGAAGTTGGTGTAATCCAGCGCGTTCATGGTTAACAGCAGCAGCCAAACCAGCAGCAGGCAGCAGCCCGCAACCAGCGTCATTAATGCCAGACTGTACGCCCCACGAAATTCCGTGCGTGGAATAAAGCTCTCATTTTGCCAGCTATGTTCCAGAGTCTGGCGGCATACCAGCAGCAGTATCAGACCGGGAATCGCGGCAAACACCGAGAACAGATAAAACGTCGGCCAGCCGTGTGCTTCGACAAACCAACCCGCTACCGGGCCAACGTAAACGCGGCCAACGGCAGAAAGCGCGGAGAGGAGGGCGAACTGGGTCGCTGAGAAGGACTTATTGCACAGCGTCATTAATAAGGCGACAAATGCTGCCGTGCCCATTCCACCGCACAGGTTTTCAAAGAAGACGGCGGCCGCCATGCTGAACATGTGTTTGTCCGTGATGGACAGTAGCCAGTAGCCCGCATTTGACGCCCCTTGCAGGATGCCGAAAATAAGCAATGCGCGGAACAGCGAAAGGCGCTGCATCAGGATCCCGCCGTACAGCGCGCCAACAATGGTAGCCAGTAGCCCCAGTGTTTTATTCACCACGCCAACTTCACCGGCATCAAACCCAACGCCACGGATTAAAAAGGTGGTGGTCAGGCTCATGGCGAAGGCATCCCCGAGCTTATACAGCACAATAAGCAGTAAGATCAGCCAGGCGTTGTTACGACCAAAGAAGTCGCGCAGCGGAGCCGCAACCGCCTGTTCCAGCGTTTTAGGCACCGGAATGGTGTCAGTCGGTTCGGGTGCTAACAGGGTGGCGATGATACAAGGAATCAACAGCGCAGCCATCAGCCAGTACATCCCTTGCCAGCCCAGCCAGCGATCGGCCATCCACAGGGCCAGTCCGCCTGAAACCAGCATCCCTAATCGATAGCCCAGCACGCTGATCGCCGCGCCGGTGCCGCGGTCTTCAGCGGGCAATACGTCGGTTTTCCAGGCATCAAAGACGATATCCTGCGATGCAGAGCAAAATGCGATCACTACTGCGAGTGCAGCCATCCAGCGTAACTGTGTGCCAGGCTCCAGAAAGCCCATCGCGGCGATAGAAATTAACAACAGCACCTGGGTCGCCAGCAGCCAGCCGCGACGTCGACCTAAAAACGGTGGCGTGTAACGGTCCATCAACGGGGACCAGAGAAACTTAAATACGTAGGCCTGACCGACCAGGGAAAAGAAACCGATGGTTTTAAGATCGATATTCTCGACCGTCATCCATGCCTGAAGCGTACCGGAGGTGAGTGCGAGCGGTAAACCGGAGGCGAACCCCAGAATGAGCAGGATAGCTGAGCGTGGCTGCTGAAAAATACGTAAGTAATGACTGGACATGGGCTTCTATAGGCCCGACGAACGCCGGGCCATATGGGCAGAAATTAACGAGCGTTCTGCTTGATGAAATCGTGAACGCTGGTGTCCTGAGACATATCAGCGATGGTATCGGTCAGTACGCTGTTAACGGCATTAGCGATATTTTTGTTAGAGGCCTGCAGGGCACCTTCAACAGAATAGCTTGCGCGGTAGTTTTTGGTCATCTTGTTGCCGTTAGCGGCGGTCGCGATGATAGCGATGTCTGCTTTGGTGGCGATGTTATAGCGTACGCTACCCTGAGACACGTCAGCATACAGTTGGCTAACAATGATTTGCAGGTTGACTGCACCGTTCGGTCCAATCATATAACCGCGTGCGGTCATCTGTTTTTCCAGAACTTCTTGCAGCAGGAAACGCAGATCGCGGGACGCGGTCAGGGTCACCAGCTGGTTGTCACGGGTGACTTTTGCCAGTGCTTGATCCTGACGCTGGTCGGCACCGTTGATGCTAACGGTCACGCCCATCAGGCTCGGGTCCTGCTGCGGCAGGGTAATTTTCGGGGAGACTTCAATAGTAGTCGGCGGTGTTGCGCATCCAGCTAACATAAACAGTGCGACAAACGGGACGAGGATTTTTTTAAACATGCCAGGGCTCTCAGCGAATCTAAATTGTATGGTTAGAGAAAATTCCCGCCATCATAACATCGCCAACGATGAGGGGAAGTGGGTAACGCATGTAAATTCATTGTGTTGTCCGTTTTATGACTTTGTGGAGACTATAAACGGACTTTTTGCAATAAATTGAAGTGAGGAATCAGTGAACTTCATCCGTTTGAATGAGAAAATCAGACAAGCGCTAATTTTTTGTTGCTAAGGTGTAATGAAAACGGTAAAAGCGGCTAGTATTTAAAGGGATGGGTGACATCTCAGCGTTGTCGGAGGAAAAATTTCATGATGATTCGTGAGCAAATAGAAGAAAAATTAAGGGCAGCGTTCGAACCCGTGTTCCTCGAAGTTGTGGATGAAAGCTATCGTCACAATGTCCCGGCTGGTTCTGAAAGCCACTTTAAGGTTGTACTGGTTAGCGATCGCTTTACAGGTGAACGTTTTCTTAATCGTCATCGGATGATTTACAGCACGTTAACGGCGGAGCTTTCCACAACCGTTCATGCGCTTGCCCTGCATACCTACACTATTAAGGAGTGGGAAGCGTTGCAGGATACGATTTTTGCATCGCCTCCGTGTCGCGGGGCGGGAAGCATCGCGTAAAACGGATTTGCAACAACCGACGCTTTTCCAGTATGTTGCTACAGATTATGTGAAAACGGCCTGCGGGCCGTTTTGTTTTGTCTGAATTCTGGGGCAGTCGTACAGTATTCAGACAAAAATTAGCCGGGAATTGTGAAAAAAGCCGCAGCAACGCGCGATAACCGTTCTCGACTCATAAAAGTGATGCCGCTATAATGCGCGTCTTATTTTTCGGAATGTCTTCGGGATGATTCTGACGACAGGGAATGTGATTGCTTATGAGAACATCCCAGTTCCGCGAAGCCAACAACCTGTGCTTGCGGAGAAGAGTTGACCGAGCACTGTGATTTTTTGAGGTAACAAGATGCAAGTTTCAGTTGAAACCACTCAAGGCCTTGGCCGCCGTGTAACGATTACTATCGCTGCTGACAGCATCGAGACCGCTGTGAAAAGCGAGCTGGTCAACGTAGCGAAGAAAGTGCGTATTGACGGTTTCCGCAAAGGAAAAGTACCGATGAATGTTGTTGCTCAGCGTTATGGCGCGTCTGTTCGCCAGGACGTTCTGGGCGACCTGATGAGCCGCAACTTCGTTGACGCGATCATCAAAGAAAAAATCAATCCGGCTGGCGCACCGAACTACGTTCCGGGCGAATACAAACTGGGTGAAGATTTTACTTACGCGGTAGAGTTTGAAGTTTACCCGGAAGTTGAGCTGACTGGCCTGGAAGCAATCGAAGTTGAAAAACCGGTTGTTGAAGTTACCGACGCTGACGTTGACGTGATGCTGGATACCCTGCGCAAGCAGCAGGCTACCTGGAAAGACAAAGACGGCGCTGCTGATGCAGAAGACCGTGTAACCATCGACTTCACCGGTTCTGTAGACGGCGAAGAGTTCGAAGGCGGCAAAGCGTCTGACTTCGTACTGGCGATGGGCCAGGGTCGTATGATCCCAGGCTTTGAAGAAGGCGTTAAAGGCCACAAAGCTGGCGAAGAGTTCACTATCGACGTGACCTTCCCGGAAGAGTACCACGCTGAAAACCTGAAAGGTAAAGCTGCGAAGTTCGTTATCAACCTGAAGAAAGTTGAAGAACGCGAACTGCCGGAACTGACTGAAGAATTCATCAAACGTTTCGGCGTTGAAGATGGTTCCGTAGCAGGTCTGCGCGCTGAAGTCCGTAAAAACATGGAACGCGAGCTGAAAGGCGCTGTGCGTAACCGTGTTAAGTCTCAGGCGATCGAAGGTCTGGTAAAAGCTAACGACATCGACGTTCCGGCGGCTCTGATCGACAGCGAAATCGACGTTCTGCGTCGTCAGGCTGCACAGCGTTTCGGTGGCAACGAGAAACAAGCTCTGGAACTGCCGCGTGAACTGTTCGAAGAACAGGCTAAGCGTCGCGTAGTTGTTGGTTTGCTGCTGGGCGAAGTGATTCGCACCAACGAACTGAAAGCTGACGAAGATCGCGTTAAAGGCCTGATCGAAGAGATGGCTTCTGCTTACGAAGATCCGAAAGAAGTTGTTGAGTTCTACAGCAAAAACAAAGAGCTGATGGACAACATGCGTAACGTCGCTCTGGAAGAGCAGGCTGTTGAAGCCGTTCTGGCGAAAGCGAAAGTGACTGAAAAAGCCACTTCCTTCAACGAACTGATGAACCAGCAGGCGTAATTCGTCGCTTTTTTAGCTCGAATTTCGTACGCAAGCCCGTCACCTTTTGGTGGCGGGTTTTTTTTTGTCACGCATTTTGCATGGGAAGAGTGCGAAAACAGCGTTTCAGTGTTAGCGTTACAACAAAAGATTGTTATGCTTGAATTATGGCGATGTCGTACCCATTACTGAGGGACTAGCTGATAATCCGTCCATAAGGTTACAATCAGCACAGCAGGTTTTTTCAAATTTTATCCAGGAGACGGAAATGTCATACAGCGGCGAACGAGATAACTTTGCACCCCATATGGCGCTGGTGCCGATGGTCATTGAACAGACCTCACGTGGTGAGCGCTCTTTTGATATCTATTCTCGTCTACTTAAGGAACGCGTCATTTTTCTGACCGGCCAGGTCGAAGACCATATGGCTAACCTGATCGTGGCGCAGATGCTGTTCCTGGAAGCAGAAAACCCAGAAAAAGATATCTACCTGTACATCAACTCCCCTGGTGGAGTGATCACTGCCGGGATGTCTATCTATGACACCATGCAGTTTATTAAGCCGGATGTCAGCACCATTTGTATGGGCCAGGCGGCCTCAATGGGTGCGTTCCTGCTGACTGCCGGGGCGAAAGGCAAACGTTTTTGCCTGCCTAACTCTCGCGTCATGATCCACCAGCCTCTGGGCGGTTACCAGGGCCAGGCAACGGATATTGAAATTCATGCCCGTGAAATCCTGAAGGTAAAAGGGCGCATGAACGAACTTATGGCGCATCATACGGGTCAATCTCTTGAGCAGATTGAACGTGATACCGAGCGCGATCGCTTCCTCTCCGCTTCTGAAGCGGTAGAGTACGGTCTGGTCGACTCGATTTTGACCCATCGTAATTAATGCCCAGTGCGCAGGTGTGCCGCTATAATTACCTGGAGCGGCACAACGCTGACTAGCGTCTTGCGCCTGAGAATGGCATTTGCGTCGTCGTGTGCGGCACAAAGAACAAAGAAGAGGTTTTGACCCATGACAGATAAACGCAAAGATGGCTCGGGCAAATTGTTGTACTGCTCTTTTTGCGGCAAAAGCCAGCATGAAGTGCGTAAGCTGATTGCCGGTCCATCCGTGTATATCTGCGACGAATGTGTTGATTTATGCAACGACATCATTCGCGAAGAGATTAAGGAAGTAGCACCGCACCGTGAACGCAGTGCGCTGCCGACGCCACATGAAATTCGCAACCACCTGGACGATTACGTTATCGGTCAGGAGCAGGCGAAGAAAGTGCTGGCGGTCGCGGTATACAACCATTATAAACGTCTGCGCAACGGCGACACCAGCAATGGCGTTGAGTTGGGCAAAAGTAACATCCTGCTGATTGGCCCGACGGGTTCCGGTAAAACGCTGCTGGCTGAAACGCTGGCGCGCCTGCTGGACGTTCCGTTCACCATGGCTGATGCCACCACGCTGACCGAAGCCGGTTATGTGGGTGAAGATGTTGAAAATATTATTCAGAAACTGTTGCAGAAGTGCGATTACGACGTGCAGAAAGCACAGCGTGGGATCGTCTATATCGATGAAATCGACAAGATTTCTCGTAAGTCTGATAACCCATCTATTACCCGTGACGTTTCCGGCGAAGGCGTACAGCAGGCGCTGTTGAAACTGATCGAAGGGACGGTTGCTGCCGTTCCGCCGCAGGGTGGTCGTAAACATCCTCAGCAGGAATTCCTGCAGGTTGATACCTCCAAGATCCTGTTTATCTGCGGCGGTGCATTTGCTGGTCTGGATAAAGTGATTGCTAACCGTGTTGAAACCGGCTCCGGCATTGGTTTTGGCGCAACGGTAAAAGCACAGTCTGATAAAGCCAGCGAAGGTGAACTGCTGTCGCAGGTTGAACCGGAAGATCTGATCAAATTTGGTCTGATCCCTGAGTTCATCGGTCGTCTGCCGGTTGTGGCAACGCTGAGCGAACTGAGTGAAGAAGCGTTGATCCAGATCCTCAAAGAGCCGAAAAATGCCCTGACTAAGCAGTACCAGGCGCTGTTCAATCTTGAAGGTGTTGATCTGGAATTCCGTGAGGAAGCGCTGGATGCGATCGCCAAGAAAGCGATGGCGCGTAAAACCGGTGCTCGTGGTCTGCGTTCTATCGTCGAAGCCGCGCTGCTCGACACCATGTACGATCTGCCTTCTATGGAAGACGTCGAAAAAGTGGTGATCGATGAGTCGGTAATTGGCGGTCAGAGCAAGCCATTGCTGATTTACGGTAAGCCGGAAGCGCAGCAGGCATCTGGCGAATAATTCATCAATTCATACAGACATTTAATTAAAAAGGGGGGATTTTATCTCCCCTTTTATTTTTCCGTAAACATGGCGTTGAATGTGTGGGAAACATCCCCATATACTGACATACATGTTAAAGGTGGTGTGAAGCACAGTCGTACCACCTGATTACCTGGCGGAAACTAAACTAAGAGAGAGCTCTATGAATCCTGAGCGTTCTGAACGCATTGAAATCCCCGTATTGCCGTTGCGCGATGTGGTGGTTTATCCGCACATGGTCATACCCTTATTTGTAGGGCGGGAAAAATCTATCCGTTGTCTGGAAGCGGCTATGGACCATGATAAAAAAATCATGCTGGTCGCACAGAAAGAAGCGTCAACGGATGAGCCGGGTGTAAACGATCTTTTCACCGTCGGGACCGTGGCCTCTATTTTGCAGATGCTGAAACTGCCTGACGGCACCGTAAAAGTGCTGGTCGAGGGGTTACAGCGTGCGCGTATTTCTGCGCTGTCTGACAACGGCGAGCATTTCTCTGCGAAAGCAGAGTACCTTGACTCGCCAGCTATTGATGAGCGCGAACAGGAAGTGCTGGTGCGTACCGCTATCAGCCAGTTCGAAGGCTATATCAAGCTGAACAAGAAAATCCCACCAGAAGTGCTGACGTCGCTTAATAGCATTGACGATCCTGCACGTCTGGCGGACACCATCGCTGCGCACATGCCGCTGAAGCTGGCTGACAAGCAGTCCGTGCTGGAGATGTCCGACGTTAACGAACGTCTGGAATATCTGATGGCGATGATGGAGTCTGAAATCGATCTGCTGCAGGTTGAGAAACGCATTCGCAACCGCGTGAAAAAGCAGATGGAAAAATCCCAGCGCGAGTACTATCTGAACGAGCAGATGAAAGCTATTCAGAAAGAACTCGGCGAGATGGACGATGCGCCGGACGAAAACGAAGCGCTGAAGCGTAAAATCGACGCGGCGAAAATGCCGAAAGAGGCAAAAGAGAAAGCGGAAGCAGAACTGCAGAAGCTGAAAATGATGTCTCCTATGTCGGCGGAAGCGACCGTGGTTCGTGGCTACATCGACTGGATGGTACAGGTGCCGTGGAATGCGCGTAGCAAGGTCAAAAAAGACCTGCGTCAGGCGCAGGAAATCCTCGATACCGACCATTATGGTCTGGAGCGCGTTAAAGACCGTATCCTTGAATATCTCGCGGTTCAAAGCCGTGTAAATAAAATCAAGGGGCCGATCCTGTGCCTGGTTGGACCGCCGGGGGTAGGTAAAACCTCTCTGGGGCAGTCCATCGCTAAGGCAACTGGACGTAAATACATCCGTATGGCGCTGGGCGGCGTACGTGATGAAGCCGAAATTCGCGGTCACCGCCGGACCTATATCGGTTCTATGCCGGGTAAACTGATCCAGAAAATGGCTAAAGTGGGCGTTAAAAACCCGCTGTTCCTGCTTGATGAGATCGACAAAATGTCTTCCGACATGCGTGGCGATCCGGCTTCCGCACTGCTTGAAGTGCTGGATCCTGAGCAGAACGTGGCGTTCAGCGATCACTACCTGGAAGTGGACTACGATCTCAGTGACGTGATGTTTGTTGCGACCTCGAACTCCATGAATATTCCGGCACCGTTGCTGGATCGTATGGAAGTGATCCGTCTGTCCGGTTATACCGAAGACGAAAAGCTGAACATTGCCAAACGTCACCTGTTGCCGAAACAGATTGAGCGTAATGCGCTGAAAAAAGGTGAGCTGACGGTCGACGATAGCGCCATTGTGGGCATTATTCGTTACTACACCCGTGAAGCAGGCGTGCGTAGTCTGGAACGTGAAATCTCTAAACTGTGCCGTAAAGCGGTGAAACAGCTGCTGCTGGATAAATCGCTGAAACATATTGAGATCAATGGCGACAACCTGCACGACTATCTGGGCGTACAGCGCTTTGACTATGGCCGCGCGGACAACGAAAACCGCGTTGGTCAGGTGACCGGTCTGGCGTGGACGGAAGTGGGCGGCGATCTGCTGACCATCGAAACCGCCTGCGTACCGGGTAAAGGTAAGTTGACCTACACCGGTTCTCTGGGTGAAGTCATGCAGGAGTCGATTCAGGCTGCACTGACCGTGGTGCGTGCGCGTGCGGAAAAACTGGGTATTAACCCGGACTTTTACGAAAAACGCGACATCCACGTTCACGTACCTGAAGGGGCGACGCCGAAAGACGGTCCAAGTGCGGGTATTGCTATGTGTACTGCGCTGGTTTCTTGTCTTACCGGTAACCCAGTTCGCGCCGACGTGGCGATGACGGGTGAGATCACTCTGCGTGGTCAGGTTCTGCCTATCGGCGGTTTGAAAGAAAAACTGCTGGCGGCACACCGTGGCGGCATTAAGACGGTCTTAATTCCTGATGAGAACAAACGTGACCTGGAAGAGATTCCGGACAACGTAATTGCCGATCTTAATATTCACCCGGTGAAACGTATTGAGGAAGTTCTGACTCTTGCGTTGCAAAATGAACCCTCTGGAATGCAGGTTGTGACGGCAAAATAGTGACCTCGCGCAAAGAGCACTAATAAAAACAGGGCTGGCAGGCCATTTCGGGCTTGCCAGCCTTTTTTTGTATAGCTAATTTAGATAACGGATTGGGCTTGCCATCATTAACGGGTGTTGTAAGGGCATGGCAGGCCTGATATAACTGCTGCGCGTTCGCACTTTGAAGGATTCAGGTGCGATATAAATTATAAAGAGGAAGAGAAGAGTGAATAAATCTCAACTGATCGACAAAATTGCTGCAGGGGCTGATATCTCTAAAGCTGCGGCTGGACGTGCGTTAGATGCAATTATTGCTTCTGTTACCGAATCTCTGAAAGAAGGTGATGACGTAGCGCTGGTAGGTTTTGGTACTTTTGCCGTTAAAGAGCGTGCTGCCCGTACTGGTCGCAACCCGCAAACAGGTAAAGAGATCACCATCGCCGCGGCTAAAGTACCGGGCTTCCGTGCAGGTAAAGCACTGAAAGACGCGGTAAACTAAGTGATTTCCCCTTTGGGGATGTGACGAAGTACAAGGGCGCATCGACTGATGTGCCTTTTTTATTTGTAATTCCGGTACTTTCTACGCGTTGTGGGCTGACAATTGCCCCTGTTTCTTGTCACAATAGACCTTTGTGCGCAGCGTTCAGGAAACGCTATGCTGCGTGAAGCATATATACTCAAAATCCTTGTCGCCGTTGTTGTCGTCAACGCGGGGGCAGCATAGAGGATAACGCGTATAGTCATCTACAGCGGAGTGTGGTTACACCATGATGGACAGCTTACGCACGGCTGCTAACAGTCTCGTGCTCAAGATTATTTTCGGTATCATTATCGTGTCGTTCATTTTGACCGGCGTGAGTGGTTACCTGATTGGCGGGGGCAATAACTTCGCCGCCAAAGTGAATGGCCAGGAGATCAGCCGCGGGCAGTTCGAGAATGCGTTCAACAGCGAACGTAACCGCATGCAGCAACAGCTGGGCGATCAATACTCTGAGCTGGCCGCGAACGAAGGTTATATGAAAACGCTGCGTCAGCAGGTGCTGAATCGTCTTGTTGACGAAGCGCTGCTGGATCAGTATTCCCGCGAGCTTAAGCTCAACATCAGCGATGATCAGGTTAAACAGGCAATTTTCGCCACGCCTGCGTTCCAGGTGGACGGCAAGTTTGATAACAACCGTTACAACGCGATTGTCAATCAAATGGGAATGACTGCAGACCAGTACGCTCAGGCATTACGTAATCAGCTCACGACACAGCAGCTGATTAACGGCGTTGCCGGTACGGACTTCATGCTGAAAGGCGAAACGGACGAACTGGCGGCACTGGTCGCACAGCAGCGTATCGTGCGTGAGGCGACGATTGACGTTAACGCACTGGCCGCGAAGCAGTCTGTTACCGAGCAGGAAGTTGCCAGCTACTACGAGCAGAATAAAAACAACTTTATGACGCCGGAACAGTTCCGCGTGAGCTACATCAAGCTGGATGCTGCTGCTATGCAGGAGACAGCCAGCGATGCTGATATTCAGTCTTACTATGACCAGCATCAGGATCAGTTCACTCAGCCGCAGCGTAACCGCTACAGCATCATTCAGACCAAAACGGAAGATGAAGCCAAAGCGGTACTGGACGAACTGAACAAAGGCGGTGACTTCGCTGCGCTGGCGAAAGAAAAATCTGCCGATATCATCTCTGCCCGTAAAGGCGGCGATATGGGATGGCTGGAAGATTCCACTACCCCGGATGAACTGAAAAATGCGGGTCTGAAAGAAAAAGGCCAGCTGTCTGGCGTAATTAAGTCTTCCGTTGGTTTCCTCGTTGCGCGTCTTGACGACGTACAGCCTGCGCAGGTTAAACCGCTGAGCGAAGCCCGTGACGAGATTGCGGCAAAAGTGAAGCAGGAAAAAGCGCTGGATGCGTACTATGCACTGCAGCAGAAAGTCAGCGACGCGGCCAGCAATGATAACGAATCTCTGGCGGGCGCAGAGCAGGCTGCGGGTATGAAAGCGGTTGAAACGGGCTGGTTTAGCCGTGACAGCCTGCCGGAAGAACTGAATTTCAAACCAGTCGCTGACATCATTTTCAATGGTGGTCTGGTTGGCGAGAACGGTACGCCTGGCAGTAACTCCGATATCATCACCGTGGATGGCGATCGCGCGTTCGTGCTGCGTATTGCAGAGCACAAAGCCGAAGCCGTGAAGCCACTGGCTGAAGTGAAAGAGCAGGTAACTGCGCTCGTTAAGCACAATAAAGCAGAGCAGCAGGCGAAGCTTGATGCCGAAAAACTACTGGCGGATCTGAAAGCCGGTAAAGGCGATGAAGCGATGAAAGCGGCGGGTCTGAGCTTTGGCGAGGCGAAAACGCTGAGCCGTACGGGTCAGGATCCGCTGAGCCAGGCCGCCTTTGGTCTGAGCCTGCCGGCGAAAGACAAACCGAGCTACGGCGTAGCGAACGATATGCAGGGTAACGTTGTTCTGTTGGCGTTGGACGAGGTGAAAGCCGGTTCTATGCCTGAAGCGCAGAAGAAAGCGATGGTTCAGGGGATCACTCAGAACAACGCGCAGATTGTCTTCGAAGCGCTGATGAGCAACCTGCGTAAAGCCGCAAAAATTAAAATCGGTGATGCGCTGGAACAGCAGCAATAACCGGGGCAGTTCGCAAAAAATTGCAAAAAGTTGTATCTACCAAAGGCCGCTTTCGCGGCCTTTTCCATTTCTGATATTTGCCGTTTGTCTGCCGTTCTGCACCTCGCTATCGTGATTCCACTGTTAACAAACAAGGAGAAAACAGTATGAAACATGGAATCAAAGCTCTGCTTATCACTCTCTCATTGACCTGCGCTGGTATGGCCCAAACCGCATTGGCGGCTGAGCCTGTCGCCAAAAGCCAGGCGACTCAAACCAAAGCGGAAAACTCAGGGGCGGCAAAAAGCAAAGCCACACTGCCCGCTAAAACAAGCGACGATGAAGGCACCAGGGTAAGCATCAACAGCGCTTCTGCGGAGGATTTAGCGCGGGTCATGAATGGCGTGGGTCTAAAGAAAGCGCAGGCGATTGTGAGCTATCGTGAGGAGTACGGGCCGTTTAAAACGGTGGACGATTTAAAGCAGGTGCCGGGCATGGGCAGTTCACTGGTTGAGCGTAACCTGGCAGTTTTAACACTCTAATAACTTGCAGAGCGCTGAAAGTTTGCCAGACTGTAGAGGTCATACCAGTTATGACCTCTTTACTCTGAAATCTGTTCCTATAAAAACAACGTAAGGCTCCTGCGCTATGCAAACACAAATCAAAGTTCGTGGTTTCCATCTCGATGTCTATCAGCACGTTAACAATGCCCGCTATCTGGAGTTTCTGGAAGAAGCCCGCTGGGATGGTCTGGAAAACAGCGACAGCTTTCAGTGGATGACCGCTCACAACATCGCTTTTGTGGTCGTGAATATTAATATCAACTACCGCCGCCCTGCGGTGCTGAGCGACCTGCTGACCATTACCAGCCAGGTCCAACAGCTAAATGGCAAAAGTGGCGTGTTAAACCAGACCATTACCCTGGAGCCGGAAGGACAGGTGGTGGCTGATGCGTTGATTACGTTCGTCTGTATTGATTTGAAGACGCAAAAAGCGCTGCCGCTGGAAGGGGAGTTGCGCGAAAAACTGGAGCAGATGGTGCAGTAGTGGCTGCGACTGCCGGAAGGCGACGCTCAAGCGTCTTATCCGGCCTACATGAGTTGCTGCAACTGCTTTTAGGCCGGATAAGCAAAGCGCCATCCGGCAATACAATCACTTTAACCCGGTTTTCTGCTTCATTGCCGCCATCACTGCCGGTTTATCGGCCAGATAATGGTTCAGGCCGTTGGCACGCAGATTACACGCCGCACAGTGACCGCAACCGTCACCTTTGATGCCGTTATAGCAGGTCAGCGTTTCTTCGCGTACCAGGTCCAGCTTGCCCCAGTAATCGGCCAGTGCCCAGGTTTCGGCTTTATCAATCCACATCAGTGGGGTTTCAAAGCGAATATCTTTTGCCATCCCCAGGCTCACGGCATGGTTCAGGGCTTTAACGAACTCATCGCGACAGTCCGGGTATCCAGAGAAGTCGGTCTCACAAACGCCGGTTATGACCGCCTCTGCCTGCACCTGGTACGCGTAAATTGCTGCCAGCGTTAAGAACAGAATATTGCGTCCGGGCACAAAGGTGTTGGGAATACCGTTTGCATCCGGTTCGTAATCAGGTACCGGAATGTTATCGCGGGTCAGGCTGCTGACAGCCAGTTCGCTGAGCAGCGTGACATCAAGCACTTTATGCGCACGTGCGCCAAGTTTTAAGGCCAGGTCCCGTGCGACATCAATCTCAGCGCGGTGGCGCTGACCATAATCAAAGGTCACGCAGTGCACTTCATCATACTGATGCAGCGCTTGCGCCAGACAGGTCGTGGAGTCCTGGCCCCCACTGAATACAACAACGGCACGTTTCATGGCTTTTCCTGACAATAAACGAAAGCGCTTATGGTAGCGCCTGGACGTAGCGACGACCAGCTTCTTCACGCTGAAGGCGGCGGCAGCCAGGCTTCTGTGAACTCGAACCAGCCGCGAGGATTCAGGCGTACGCCGTTCACCCCCGGTGGCGCGCTGATGCGATAGTGATAATTGAACAGCGGCGTCAGGGTGGCGTCATGCATTAGCGTGGCGAAAACTTGTTGTAAAGCCGCGTGGCGATCGTCCTCATCAGCCTGGATTTGCAGGGCATCCAGGGTCGTTTGCAAATGTGTATATGCTGGCGCGTTCAATACATGTGACCACAGCTGATCGCAGCGCAACCACTGTTCGAGAGTATATTCAGGTGCCTCGCCAATCAGCCTGTCGCCCATCATCAGGTCGGCCTGGGCTAAGGGATGATCGCCATCCCAGTTTTTAGTATTATGAAAAATAAGCGTTAATTCACAGCCGAGTAGCGCCAGCGCCTGGCGAAGCTGTTCAGCCATAGCGTGAAGTTCTACCGGCAGGTGATAAGCCAGCGTCAGCTTTTCCGGCAGCGCTACCTCGTCGAGTTCATCCCATTGCGGGATAGTCCATCCGGGCAGCAGTGCATTGCTTGGCGTGATCAGATTTTCATCCACTTCAAGCGTTTGTAGCAGGGAAGAACGGTGGATGATGTTGATCAGTCGACGGGCCTGCTGCGTATTCAGGCGCGCGCTTTTTCTGAGCGTGAGATAGCAAAAACCGAGGCTGATCCCACTGCTTACCTGGCTTAGCATAGGCAACTCTTCGGGTTTACCAATCGCAATTTGCACCGGATGGCGACAGCTGGTGCCCAAATCCTGGGAGAAGAGTTGCGGGGTTATCCAGTATTCAATGGCTTTCAGTAGCGGATGACTCAGATGGTAGTGATCGTGACTCTCGATACGCACCAGCTCCGGAGTATACAGCGTCAACCGGAACGGGCCGGTACCCACAAACGGGTGCTCAGGATGCGCCAGGTGACTGCTGTAGCTTGCCAGGCGGTGCGCCAGCCAGAAGTCGGGACGATGCAGAATAAAGGTCAGACACTGGGGATGCGTTACCTCAATGCGCTTTACGCTGATAAACAGCTTATTCAGCGCGGGGAGTTCTAACAGCTTCAGCAACTGCTGATGTAGCTGTGTGCTGCTGACTGTATCGCCGTTATGCCAGTGCAGGGTGGAACGAATATAGAAATCCCAGCGCAGGCCATCGGCGGAGATATTCCAGTGATGGGCTAAATCTCCACAGGGGCGTTGCGTCTTACTGTCGAACCGGGTCAGGCCAGAAAATATTTGTCCGGCGAGGTGTTGCTCTGCGCGACCGGGGAGAAATCCAGGGTGCAAAGGGTCGAGTGGACGGTAATAGGGGATACGCAGTGTTGGCGTGTCGTTTTGCCACTGGCCGCCCATAAACGGCTGTAGCAGCGTTCTTAATTCGCCCGGCGCCAACTGGGCCAGTTCCAGCACGCTGAGCTGTTCTCCCTTTTGCAGCGCCTGTTCCATCATGTTGTTGCGCAGTGAATCTGGGGTGACTAAAAAGCGCAGCTGTCCGCGTTTCCCGCGCCCCGACTGGGCGTGCCACTCCAGCCAGCCCGCATCCTGCGCTTGCTTTAGCAGGGTACGCACATGGCGTTCGCTACAAAAACAGCGTTCGGCCAGTTCCCCGACAGTCGCCGACTGCGGTTCGCCGTTCGACGGTTGCCACAGGCGTTGGTACTGATTCAGTCGATTCAATAATCGCATATAAACCCGGAACAATTCATTTCATCTATTCACTATTACTTCCGTATATCTCAGGTGATACTGGAGCACAAGTTAACCGCGTCACAGTGTGGAGAAAGAAATGGCTCGTCTGGCTGCATTTGATATGGATGGCACCCTTTTGATGCCGAATCACCATTTAGGTGACGAAACGCTTTCAACGCTGTCGCGCCTGCGTGAACGCGATATTACTCTGACATTTGCTACCGGCCGCCATGTGCTTGAGATGCGCCATATTTTAGGCTCTATCTCACTGGACGCCTTTTTGATTACGGGGAATGGCACGCGCATTCACTCTCTTGAGGGTGATGTGTTACACCGTCAGGATCTGGATCCGAATGTCGCGGATATTGTGTTACATCAGAAGTGGGATACTACGGCCAGCATGCATGTCTTTAATGACAATGGTTGGTTCACCGGACAAGAGATCCCCTCGCTGCTGCAGGCGCATGTGTATAGCGGATTTAGCTACCAGATCGTCGATGTGAAACGTATTCCGGCGCATCAGGTCACGAAAGTCTGTTTCTGCGGCGATCATGACTCTCTGATCCAATTGCGCATTCAACTGAATGAAGCGCTGGGTGAACAGGCGAATCTCTGTTTTTCCGCGTTTGATTGCCTTGAGGTGCTGCCGCTGGGTTGTAACAAAGGATCTGCGTTGGCGGTATTGAGCGACCACTTAGGGTATTCAATGGCCGAGTGTATGGCGTTTGGCGATGCCATGAACGATCGCGAAATGTTAGGCAGCGTTGGGCGCGGCCTGATTATGGGCAACGCGATGCCACAACTGATTGCTGAACTGCCTCATTTACCGGTGATTGGGCATTGCCGTAATCAGGCAGTGTCACACTTTTTGACGCATTGGCTGGACAATCCACATCTACCTTATTCCCCCGAATGAGAGATCCCTTCCAGCAAGCCAGACTTCGCGTCTGGCTTTTTTTTATCCCATTAATGGGTGTTCAGTAGTCGGGCGAGCTCCGCTTTCCACGGCGTTAAATCACCGATGTGCGCGTCGACCCACTGTGGGTTGTAGTAGGTTTCCAGATAGCGTTCGCCGCTGTCACACAGCAGTGTCACCAGCGAACCGGTAACGCCTGCATCGCGCATACGGGTGGCAAGCTGCAGCGTCCCCCACATGTTGGTACCGGTAGAGGCGCCGACTTTGCGGCCCAACTGCGTTTCCAGCCAGTGTGCGGTGGCCACGCTTGCAGCATCCGGCACGCGCAGCATTTCATCGACCACGTCAGGAATGAAAGACGGTTCGACACGTGGGCGGCCAATGCCTTCAATTTTACTTCCTACCGGACTGCGTAACGTGGCATCGCGATCCTGCCAGAAGGGCAGAAAGACCGAGTTTTCCGGGTCCACTACCATCAGTTCAGTGTCGTAGCCCTGGCAGCGGATATAGCGGCCAATGGTTGCGGAGGTGCCGCCGGTTCCGGCGCTCATCACGATATGGCGGGGAACGGGGTTGGGCTCGCACTGCATCTGACGAAAGATGCTGTCGGCGATATTATTATTGCCGCGCCAGTCGGTGGCGCGCTCAGCGTAAGTAAACTGGTCCATGTAATGACCGTTCAGCTCACGCGCCAACTGCTCAGAGGCTGCATAGATTTCGCAGGCGCTTTCCACGAAATGACAGCGACCACCGTAAAATTCGATCTGTTCAATTTTACGTTTCGCCGTACAGGAAGGCATGACGGCAATAAACGGCAGCCCTAACAGTCGAGCGAAATAAGCCTCAGAGACCGCCGTTGAACCGGACGATGATTCAATGATGGTGGTGCCTTCTTTGATCCATCCATTGCACAATCCGTACAGAAACAGTGAGCGCGCCAGACGATGCTTCAGGCTCCCGGTCGGATGCGTGCTCTCATCTTTTAAATAAATCTGAATGCCCGGGAACGCCGGTAGCGACAGACGAATGAGATGCGTATCCGCAGAACGCTGATAATCTGCGTTGATTTCATTGATGGCGTTTTTAACCCAGGAGCTATTCATCATTAATAGATATCCGTTTGTCATTTTGTGCCCAGAATAGCGAAAAGCACGGAAAAAATTGTTGCCATTTAGCCTTTAAAATAGAATGTAAGGAGAAAATTCTTCTCTGTGGAGTGGTTATGTTAGACAAAATTGACCGCAAGCTACTCGGCTTGCTGCAACAGGACTGCACCCTTTCTTTGCAGGCGTTAGCAGATGCCGTTAATCTGACTACCACCCCCTGCTGGAAACGTCTCAAACGACTTGAGGATGACGGTATCCTGCTGGGCAGAGTTGCTCTGCTGGATCCAGAAAAACTGGGGCTGGGACTTACCGCGTTTGTGCTGATCAAAACTCAGCATCACAGCAGCGAATGGTATTGCCGCTTTGTCACTGAAGTGACAGGAATGCCCGAGGTTCTCGGGTTCTGGCGTATGGCAGGGGAGTATGACTACCTGATGCGAGTGCAGGTCGCTGATATGAAAAGCTATGATGAATTCTATAAGCGCCTGGTGAACAGCGTACCGGGCCTGTCTGACGTCACCTCCAGCTTTGCGATGGAACAGATCAAATACACAACTGCTCTACCTATTGAATAATTCTCCCGGCGCTTATTGCCGGAAATCTTGTCAGGACATAACGCGTGCGATTATTTGCTCAATTAAGCTGGTACTTCCGCCGGGAGTGGCGTCGCTACCTCGGGGCAGTGGCCCTGCTTATCATCATCGCTATCCTTCAGCTTATTCCGCCGAAAGTGGTCGGGATCATTGTCGATGGCGTGACGACTCAACGCTTCACCACCGAGCGACTGCTGATGTGGGTGGGGACAATTGCCCTGATTGCCGTGGTGGTTTATTTGCTGCGCTATGTCTGGCGCGTGCTGCTGTTTGGCGCATCCTACCAGCTGGCGGTTGAGCTGCGGGAAGATTATTACCGTCAGTTGAGTCGCCAGCATCCAGAATTTTATCTGCGTCACCGTACGGGCGATCTGATGGCGCGGGCAACCAACGATGTCGATCGCGTCGTATTTGCTGCCGGAGAAGGCGTGCTGACGCTGGTGGATTCGCTGGTCATGGGATGTGCAGTGCTGATCGTGATGTCAACGCAGATAAGCTGGCAACTGACGTTGATTGCGCTGCTGCCGATGCCGGTGATGGCGATAATGATCAAACGTTACGGTGATCGACTCCATAACCGTTTTAAGCTGGCGCAGGCGGCGTTTTCCAGTCTCAACGACCGTACTCAGGAAAGCCTGACCAGTATTCGTATGATCAAGGCTTTTGGTCTGGAGGATCGGCAGTCGGCATTATTTGCCGCTGATGCTGAAGATACCGGTAAGAAAAACCTGCGCGTGGCGCGCATTGATGCCCGCTTTGATCCCACGATTTATATCGCCATTGGTATGGCTAACCTGCTGGCGATTGCCGGGGGAAGCTGGATGGTGGTTCACGGCTCGCTGACGCTCGGCCAGCTCACCAGCTTTATGATGTATCTCGGTCTGATGATTTGGCCGATGCTGGCGCTGGCCTGGATGTTTAATATCGTCGAGCGCGGCAGCGCCGCGTATAGCCGAATTCGCGCCATGCTGGCCGAAGCGCCGGTAGTGGATGACGGTACTGAACCGGTGCCGGAAGGACGCGGCGAGCTGGCTGTGGCGATTCGCGAATTTTGCTACCCACAAACCACCCACCCGGCGCTGGAAAATGTGAATTTTCGGCTTAAACCAGGGCAGATGCTGGGCATCTGTGGCCCAACCGGCGCGGGGAAAAGTACGGTGCTGTCGCTGATCCAGCGTCATTTTGATATCACCCAGGGCGATGTGCGCTTTCATGATATCCCATTAACGCGCTTACAGCTGGATAGCTGGCGCAGCCGGCTGGCGGTTGTCAGCCAGACGCCATTCCTTTTTTCAGATACCGTCGGTAATAACATCGCCTTAGGGCGTCCGCAGGCCACGCAGGAAGAGATCGAGCATGTGGCGCGCCTTGCCAGCGTTCATGAGGATATTTTACGTCTTCCGCAGGGCTATGACACCGAAGTGGGCGAACGTGGTGTGATGCTGTCTGGCGGGCAAAAACAGCGTATTTCTATCGCTCGAGCGCTACTGCTGAACGCTGAAATTCTGATTCTGGATGATGCGCTGTCGGCGGTGGATGGTCGTACTGAACATCAGATCCTGCATAACCTGCGCCAGTGGGGCGAAGGCCGAACCGTGATTATTAGCGCTCACCGTTTATCGGCCCTGACGGAAGCCAGCGAGATTATCGTGATGCAGCATGGGCATATTGCCCAGCGCGGTGAGCATGAATCTTTAGTGCAACAGCCCGGCTGGTATCGCGATATGTACCGCTATCAGCAGCTGGAAGCGGCGCTGTCTGATGCGCCAGAGATAAACGAGGAGGCGGCTAATGCGTAGTTTCGGGCAATTATGGCCAACTCTGAAAAGATTACTGGCGTATGGTTCACCATGGCGAAAACAGCTGGCGATGGCGGTAGTTATGCTGTGGGTGGCGGCTGCGGCGGAAGTCAGCGGTCCGCTGCTGATTAGCTATTTTATCGATAACATGGTGGCGAAGAACAATCTGCCGTTGGCGATGGTTGCCGGGCTGGTTGCCGCCTATGTCGGTCTGCAACTGCTGGCGGCAGGGCTGCATTACGCGCAGTCGTTGTTGTTTAACCAAGCGGCGGTTGGTGTAGTACAACAGTTACGTACCGACGTAATGGATGCTGCGCTGCGCCAGCCGCTCAGCGCCTTTGATACTCAGCCCGTCGGGCAGCTTATCTCACGCGTGACCAATGACACCGAAGTGATTCGCGACCTGTACGTGACGGTGGTCGCAACGGTCCTGCGCAGTGCGGCCTTAATCGGCGCGATGCTGGTGGCAATGTTCAGCCTGGAATGGCGCATGGCGCTGGTGGCAATGGCTATTTTCCCGGCCGTGTTGGTGGTGATGGTGATTTACCAACGCTACAGCACCCCGATTGTGCGTCGGGTGCGCGCTTATCTGGCGGATATTAACGATGGCTTTAACGAAGTCATCAACGGCATGAGCGTTATCCAGCAGTTCCGCCAGCAGGCAAGGTTTGGCGAGAGAATGGGGGAGGCCAGCCGCTCGCACTATATGGCGCGAATGCAGACCCTGCGACTGGATGGCTTTTTGCTGCGTCCGCTGCTAAGCCTTTTCTCGGCGCTAATCCTCTGCGGTTTGCTGATGCTGTTCAGTTTTACCTCTGGCACCTCCATCGAGGTTGGCGTGCTGTACGCGTTCATCAGCTACCTCGGCCGTTTGAACGAACCGCTGATCGAGCTGACCACTCAGCAATCAATGCTGCAGCAGGCGGTTGTCGCCGGTGAGCGAGTGTTCGAACTGATGGACGGGCCTCGTCAGCGCTATGGTGAAGACGATCGCCCGCTCAAAAGCGGAGACATTGAGGTGGATAACGTTTCATTTGCCTATCGCGACGACAATCTGGTGCTGCAAAACATCAGTCTGTCCGTGCCTTCGCGCAGCTTTGTGGCTTTGGTCGGACACACAGGTAGCGGCAAAAGTACGTTGGCCAGCCTGCTGATGGGTTACTACCCGCTGACGCAGGGGGAAATCCGCCTTGACGGACGTCCGTTGTCTTCTCTGAGCCACGGTGCGTTACGTCAGGGCGTCGCGATGGTGCAGCAGGATCCGGTGGTGATGGCGGATACCTTCCTGGCAAACGTCACGCTGGGTCGTGATATCTCAGAAGAGCGGGTCTGGCAGGCGCTGGAGACCGTGCAACTGGCTGAACTGGCTCGGGGCTTGAGCGAGGGGATTCATACCCGGCTGGGTGAGCAGGGCAATAATCTCTCCGTTGGGCAGAAACAACTGCTGGCGCTGGCGCGGGTATTGGTTGAAACGCCGCAGGTGCTGATCCTCGATGAAGCCACGGCCAGTATTGATTCCGGTACTGAACAGGCTATTCAGCATGCGCTGGCGGCGGTCCGTGAACACACTACGCTGGTGGTGATTGCGCATCGGTTATCGACGATTGTCGATGCGGATACCATTCTGGTACTGCATCGCGGTCAGGCGGTTGAGCGTGGTACGCACCAGCAATTACTGGCGGCGCAAGGCCGTTACTGGCAGATGTATCAGTTGCAGCTGGCGGGGGAAGAGTTAGCCGCCAGCACGCAAGAGGATTCTGTTATCGCCTGACGGCGTAGCGCTTATCCGGCCACGCGGTATCGCAGGCCGGGTAAGGCGTTTATGCCGCCATCCGGCAATCAACAATCTGGTGCAAAAATGTAACGCACTATGCACCGTTATAGTGCGTTTTTTCTTTTTCTCTCCCGGCAGTACCCGGCAAACCTGAATCATTCCGCGTTTTTCATTCCTGGCACACCTCTTGCAATATTCCTCTCGTGTATCTGCAGCCACTACTGAATTCTGACTGGAGGGGATCTATGAAGCTGGTTACCGTGGTAATCAAACCGTTCAAACTGGAAGACGTCCGTGAAGCACTGTCGTCTATTGGTATTCAGGGGCTGACCGTCACCGAAGTGAAGGGGTTTGGCCGACAGAAAGGTCATGCTGAGCTGTACCGTGGGGCTGAATATAGCGTCAATTTTCTGCCAAAGGTGAAGATTGATGTGGCGATTGCCGACGACCAACTGGATAGCGTGATTGATGTCATCAGTAAGGCGGCATACACCGGAAAAATTGGCGACGGCAAAATCTTCGTCGCCGAGCTGCAACGTGTGATTCGTATTCGTACCGGCGAAGCCGACGAAGCCGCACTGTAACTTCTGGCACACAGTGATAGGAAACCAAAAAATGAAGATAGCAACGATGAAAACGGGTATTGCCTCACTGGCGCTGTTGCCAGGACTGGCGATGGCGGCACCGGCGGTTGCGGATAAAGCAGATAATGCTTTTATGATGATCTGTACCGCGCTGGTGCTGTTTATGACTATCCCTGGCATTGCGCTGTTCTACGGCGGTTTGATTCGCGGTAAGAACGTGCTGTCGATGCTGACTCAGGTTACGGTGACATTCGCTCTGGTTTGTATTCTATGGGTGGTTTATGGCTACTCACTGGCCTTTGGCGAAGGGAATAATTTCTTCGGCAACTTCAACTGGGTATTGCTGAAGAACATCGCGCTGACGGCGGTCACGGGGAGTTTCTACCAGTACATTCACGTTGCTTTTCAGGGATCTTTTGCCTGCATCACCGTTGGGCTGATTGTCGGGGCGCTGGCTGAACGTATTCGCTTCTCTGCGGTGCTGATTTTTGTGGTGGTATGGTTAACGCTGTCGTACATCCCCATTGCCCATATGGTCTGGGGCGGCGGATTGCTGGCTTCTCACGGCGCACTGGATTTTGCCGGCGGGACGGTCGTGCACATCAACGCAGCGATTGCCGGTCTGGTTGGTGCGTATCTGATTGGCAAACGCGTTGGCTTTGGCAAAGAAGCGTTTAAACCGCATAACCTGCCGATGGTCTTCACTGGTACCGCTATTCTGTACATTGGTTGGTTTGGCTTCAACGCCGGTTCAGCGGGAACGGCGAATGAGATTGCCGCACTGGCCTTCGTCAATACCGTGGTCGCCACTGCTGCTGCCATCCTCGGATGGATCTTCGGTGAATGGGCGCTGCGTGGTAAACCGTCTCTGCTGGGCGCCTGTTCCGGTGCTATTGCGGGTCTGGTGGGCGTAACACCGGCATGTGGTTACATTGGTGTCGGCGGAGCGCTGATTATCGGTGTGGTTGCGGGGCTGGCTGGCCTGTGGGGTGTGACTATGCTGAAGCGTTTTCTGCGTGTGGACGATCCGTGCGACGTGTTTGGCGTGCACGGCGTGTGCGGTATTGTTGGCTGCATCCTGACCGGCGTTTTCGCTGCCAGCTCTCTGGGCGGCGTGGGCTTTGCCGAGGGCGTGACCATGGGGCATCAGCTGCTGGTGCAGCTGGAAAGCGTGGCGATCACCATTGTCTGGTCCGGCGTAGTGGCCTTCATTGGCTATAAGCTGGCGGATATGACAGTGGGTCTGCGCGTACCGGAAGAGCAGGAGCGTGAAGGTCTGGATGTGAACAGTCACGGCGAGAACGCCTACAACGCTTGATGTTTCAATCTGCCGGATGGCAACGCTTTTGCGCCACCATCCGGTAATTCTCAATTGCGATTACGCATCACCCCTTCCTGCACGGTAGAGGCGACCAGTACGCCGTCCTGGGTATAAAACTCTCCGCGTACAAAACCCCGGGCACCGGATGCCGAAGTGCTCTCGACGTTATACAACAGCCACTCATTAATATTGAACGGACGGTGGAACCACATGGAGTGGTCAATGGTGGCGATCTGAATCCCTTTTTCCAGAAAACCAATCCCGTACGGCTGCAGCGCAACAGGCAGGAAGTTCAGGTCTGAGGCATAACCCAGCAGATATTGATGGACGCGCAGATCGTCCTGCAGTTCACCGTTAGCGCGGATCCATACCTGGCGCGACGGAGGTGCGACGTGACCTTTTAAGGGGTTGTGAAACTCAACCGGGCGCACTTCCAATGGACGATCGTTGATAAATTTTTCTTTCAACAGCGGCGGCAGTAAATGCGCCACTGAGCGGGCAATTTCTGTTTCTGATTTCAGCTCATCGGGACCCGGTGCATCCGGCATGGTTTTCTGATGTTCAAATCCGTCTTCCGGCGCCTGGAAAGAGGCGGTCATGTAAAAAATGGGTTTACCATTCTGGATTGCGGCAACGCGGCGCGCGCTGAAGCTGTTACCATCACGCAGGACTTCCACATCATAGATGATGGGCTTTTGGCTATCGCCGGGGCGTAAAAAGTAGCTGTGAAAAGAGTGGACCAGACGCTCTTCCGGTACTGTTTCTTTGGCGGCATACAGCGCCTGACCGACAACCTGTCCCCCAAAAACCTGACGCAACCCTAAGTCTTCACTTTGGCCCCGAAAGAGTCCTTCTTCAATTTTTTCCAGATTTAACAATGTCAGCAAATTTTTCAGCGCCAGACTCATACGTGCTCTCCAGGTTATATCGTTCTCGCAGCGAGGTAGGCAGAGTATAACGCAATTTTGAAAGTGGTCCGATGGGTGCAATTGTCTGAATTAAAGGCCTATTACAGGCAAAAGCAGCTGTCTTGTGCCACACTTAGTCACGTTATGTTTTTGTTAACCACTCTTCTGGCGAGGAAAGTTCTCGCTGGTGCATAGATGATAAGGAGAATTTAATGAAACTCGTGCACATGGTAAGTGGTTTAGCGGTTGCGGTCGCTCTGGCGGCTTGTGCTGATAAAAGCGCGGATATTCAGACACCTGCGCCAAGCCCTAATACGTCAATTGCTGACACACAGTCTAAAATTCAGCAGCCCAATGTTTCCGGTACAGTATGGATCCGCCAAAAAGTGGCCTTGCCACCCGATGCGGTGCTGACCGTTACGCTGTCGGATGCGTCGCTGGCCGATGCGCCGTCAAAAGTACTGTCGCAAAAAGCGGTCCGTACTGAGGGTAAACAGGCGCCATTCAGCTTCGTATTACCGTTTAACCCGGCAGATATTCAGCCTAACGCCCGTATTCTGCTGAGTGCGGCAATTACGGTTAATGACAAACTGGTCTTTATTACTGATACCGTTCAGACGGTCATTAATCAGGGTGGTACGAAAACCGATCTGACGCTGGTCCCTGTACAGCAAACGGCAGTACCGGTTCAGGCCAGCGGTGGGGCAACCACCACGGTGCCGTCAACGTCACCAACCCAGGTAAATCCCTCTTCTGCCGTTCCTGCTCCCACGCAGT
Source organism: Citrobacter sp. A316 (assembly GCF_002042945.1). NCBI lineage: Bacteria > Pseudomonadati > Pseudomonadota > Gammaproteobacteria > Enterobacterales > Enterobacteriaceae > Citrobacter > Citrobacter sp. A316. The sequence goes on along the minus strand of NZ_MVFZ01000009.1, from coordinate 89,305 downwards.
ATTAAGGCAGTCGTAACCCTCTCCACCTGGGGAGGGTTAGTACACCCAGCGATAACGCTGTAAATCTATCTGCCCGCTCCCTGAAACAACTATTCCTTCTGCCAGCAAAGCCTGACGCTGTCGTTGCAGGTCGGGGCCGGTCAGCGAAATGGCACCATGACGATTAACCACCCGATGCCAGGGCAAAGTGCTGCCTTCGGGGAGGAGCTTAAGCACGCCGCCGACCTGGCGTGCAGCACGCGGCGAACCGGCAAGTCTGGCAACATCGCCATACGTGGTGACGAAACCTTCGGGGATTGACGCGACGATTTGCCAGACGCGTTGGGGGAAAGTGTCTTGTATATCCATTATTTATTCCTGCGCTAATCCTCCAGCATAATGCCGAATGGTGAGGGAGTGAAGCCGCATTGCACAAGAAAACAGCATCCGATGCTGGATGGGTTGCAATTACAGGGTGCAGCAGTGATAATGCGCCTGCGCGTTGGTTAACAACGCTCTCAATGGGGGCTCTGTTGGTTCTCCCGCAACACTACTCTGTTTACCAGGTCAGGTCCGGAAGGAAGCAGCCAAGGCAGATGACGTGTGTGCCGGGATGTAGCTGGCAGGGCCCCCACCCAATTCTGCCGCCCGGCAATTTCCCCTCTGCTTATCTTCTTTTCTTTGTCATCGTATTGTCATTTTATTGTCATCAAATGCTGTCAATGTGTTTCGGGGATGTTATTTGATGCTTTTGCCGCCGCCATCGCACTGTAACGACGGGGTCTTACATTCGGTGTGTTTTGGCTGACCACAAGGATTTTCTACGATGTCGACCGCTGTATTGAATGTCAAAATAGATGAGGCGCTAAAAGAAAAGCTTCGCCATTACGCTGAAGTGCATAACGAAAATTTAAGTATCGCGACGGAAAAACTACTGCTGATCGCGTTTTCCGCCGTTGAAGAGGCGGGAGTCTCCGCTGAGGATATCGATAGCCAGCATACGGAAGAATCCGTGGTTGAAGCACTGACTCCTAAAGAAATCAAAGCATTGCGAAGACTACTGAAGAAGAAAAAATGAAACAACAACCGCTCTCAACCGCCTGTAATTATGGCGAAGCCTGTGAAATGCTGCGCTCCGGTTATGTGAAACATGTTCGTCTGAGCTGGAACGTCGGCAGCGATGAGTTCTTCCGTATTGCCTCCGACTGGTGTGATGCCGGGGCAAAAATTAAGAAAGACGGTGAGGATTTCGTGATTTCTCTGAAGGGGTTTCCGGTTCCTCCTCAGCGGTAATATTGCCGGGACATCCTCGTCCATCACGGCATTCAAAGACGAGTCCTTTGACTCGTCGTTTAGATTATTTTACGTATTTTCCCGCTGCTGGCCTGCAAACGCAGGTTATCCCAAATGGGTTGCAACACCCGGAAGGCGGCACGCGCTGTGTCATCCGGTAACGCGAAGGGCATACGCAAAAAGCGGTCAAATGCACCATCAAGACCGAAACGCGTACCGGTTCCCAACTGAATGCCTGCGCTTTCGGCGCGCGTAGCGAATAGCGTTGCCAGCGTATCGGGCAGTTCAACCCAGAAAGAGAGTCCTCCCTGCGGCTGGGTAAACTGCCATTCCGGGAAATGTGCTTTCATCAGGTCTGAGCACAGATCGCGCTGCGATGTGAGCTGGCATCTTCTGTCAGGAAGAAAGTCGTCGGCGTTATCCAGCAGCCAACTGGTGGCGAGTTGTTCAAGCACCGGGGAGCCTAAATCGAAGGTGTCGCGGGTTTGTACCAGCGCCGCAATGGTTCGCGCCGACGCCCGGATCCAGCCCAGACGCAATCCTCCCCAAAAACTTTTCCCGGCCGAACCCAACAGAATGATCGGCGCGTCGCGATTGAATGCGGCAAGTGGTGGCGGCGGTGGGGCGTCATACCACAGGTTCACCATCGTTTCATCGACCACTACGGTAGTGTGGGTTCGTTCGGCAATATCCGCCACGACCTGGCGAGTTGCAACGTCCATGCAACGCCCGGTCGGGTTGTGAAAGTCCGGCATCAGATAGGCCATTCTCGGTGCAGTTTGCGCAAGGGTAGCGACAAGACCTGCCGTATCCCAACCGTGTTCGGGCAGTGACACGCCGACGGGGCGACAGGATGCGCCTTGAATCGCGGCAATCGCCAGCGGATAAGTGGGGTGATCGACCACTACGCGATCGCCGGGGCCGGTGAGTAAGCGCAGGATCAGCGCCAGCCCACTGACAGCGCCGTTTACAACCATGATTTCATCGGGCTGCGTCGGGAGTCCGCGTTCACAATAATGCCGGGCGATAGATTCACGCAAAACCGACAGTCCCTGTGGCAAATACCCGGAGCTAAGTAAATGCTGTGGCATAGCAAACAGCGCCTGCTGGTAAGCCTGATGAATTTCGGGTCCGGCACTTAGCGCCGCAGTGGACAAATCAAGCGCTGTGCCGGTGCTGGTCCGGGTTGGCACATGGCGAATATGTTCCGGCAGGATCACCCGTGAGCCGCTACCATGACGGCTTTCCAGATATCCCTCTTCACGCAGTTGCGCCATAGCGCTGGCGACGGTAGTTCGGCTCACTTGCAAAGCGGCAGCGAGCTCGCGTTCACCCGGTAAGCGGCTATCCAGCGCCAGCCGACCATCGAGGATAAGCAGACGTAACGCTTCTGCCAGCTGTCGCCAGATGGGCGTTCGCGAGGGACTTTCCTGCCAGTGTCCGAGCAGGCGCTGCAAAGACTGGCTTCCGTAACGGCGAGATGACATAGCAGTCCACTTTTTGAAAACTGGACATTAATCATAGTGCCAATTGCGGTGAAGATGAAAGTTATCTGAGAGTGAGAGGGGAAAAGCATGCTGCGTCGTTTACTTCAGCTGTTTATCGGGCTGACGCTGTACGGTGTGTCGACGGCGATGTTTGTCCGTGCCGATTTAGGGGCCGATCCGTGGAACGTGTTTCACCTGGGTGTAGCCAATTTATTGTCGATGAATATCGGCGTGGTGATTATTGCCGTGGGTGTGTTGGTGCTGCTGGCGTGGATACCGCTGCGCCAGCGTCCAGGGTTTGGCACGTTGAGCAACGTGATTATGATCGGGCTGGCGGCAGATGTCGCGCTGCTGGTGATTCCGGGATTTGAATCCCTGCTGGCGCGCAGCGGGCTGTTGGTGTCAGCGGTGATCCTGAATGCGTTAGCAACCAGTCTGTATATTGGTGCCGGTTTTGGCGCCGGTCCGCGTGACGGTCTGATGACAGGTATCCACGCGCGTACCAGCTGGCCAGTACGGTGGATTCGAACCGCAATCGAAGTGTCGGTACTGCTTATCGGTTGGCTGCTGGGTGGAACCGTGGGGGTTGGTACGGTGCTGTATGCCCTGGCTATCGGGCCGCTCATTCAGCTTTGCCTGCCGTGGTTTCGGCATCTGCCGCAGGCACGTATTCGCATCAAGAATACGCCTGGGGCGCGATCGCCTGCTGGAGACTAAACTTAACCTCGACTGACGCGGCCGGAATCGGCTTGCCGTGCAGTACACTTCGGAGGTTTTTCTCATGAAGTATGTTGATGGCTTTGTGGTTGCCGTACCCGCTGAAAACAAGGAGGCGTACATTGCGATGGCGGCAAAAGCAGCTCCGCTGTTCAAGGAGTTCGGTGCATTGCGCGTGGTGGAGTGCTGGGCAGATGATGTCCCCGACGGCAAATTGACCGATTTTCGCATGGCGGTGAAAGCGCAGGATCATGAAGAAGTGGTATTCAGCTGGATTGAATACCCTTCCAAAGAGGTCCGCGACGCGGCGAATCAGAAGATGATGTCCGATCCCCGTATGAAGGAATTCGGTGAATCTATGCCATTTGATGGCAAGCGAATGATCTACGGGGGATTTGCGCCCATTATGGAAGAGTGATGTGACTGGCTGTGCGGCGTGCCGCCAGCCATCTCAACATCAACAGCCATGTTAAAGCCGTTTTTCTGCCCACAGAATAAATTCCGCTTTCGGCAGCGCTTTGCTGTAAAGCCAGCCCTGACCGTACTGCACGCCGTGCTTGCGTAACCAGGCTTCCTGATTCTCGGTTTCGATACCTTCCGCCACCATTTCAAGTTTCAGCGTTTTCGCTATCTCGATGATATGCGGAGTGACGTTGTTGTACTCCAGCGCATCGACGAACGATTTGTCTATCTTCAGGATGTCTACATCCAGATCCTGCAAATAACTCAGGCTGGAATAGCCGGTACCAAAGTCATCAATATAGATTGAATGACCAGCCTGACGGTATTTGGCAATAAACGGCGCGCTGTTTTTCGGGTCGGCAAATTCGCGTTCAGTTAGCTCCAGCGCGATTTGCGCAGGCTTAAGTTGCCAGTGGTTCACCTTCTGGCTTAACAGGGCAGGAAGCGTTTCGGAGGACAGATCGGCTGACTCAAGGTTGATGGATATATGCTGCTCCGGGTGCTGACGCAGCCATTTGCCTAAATCTTCAAATACGCTTTCAATGATCAACCGGGTGAGGGACTCTGTCATCCCGGTTTCATGCGCCAGCGCGACGAAGATTTCCGGCGACAGATAGCTTCCGTCGGCTTGTTGCCAGCGAGCCAGTGCCTCTGCCCCAACAACTTTCCCCGTTTTGAGCGAGATAATTGGTTGGTAGTGGACTTTGATGTCCCGATGCTGGATAGCGTCCTGTAACTGGTGATGGGGAGACTGCAAGCGGCGCAAAATACGCAAAACAAAGGCGGCGGTGAGCAAGCCGATAAGAATGCCTGCCGGGAGCCAGATCAGTGCCTGCCGGTGCCAGGTTTTTTGCAATGGCAGGGTGGAAGCCCAGGTTACGATCGTGATGCCTAACTCAGGAAAGGGGCGGGCGTTATAAATGCTGCCATCTTTTTTAAAATGAGTAATCGATCGTTCTTGCTGTACATGCTGCAAAACGTCCGATGGCAGATCGGCGCTACTGGCAACCACGACGTTGCGCACGGTGCCAATGATAGTCACTTCAATCGGCCATGAGCCAAACGGGATGACGTCAATGAAAGAACCCGGATCGACCATCACAATATAATGTTCGCTCCCTAATGCTGCCATAAAGCGCTTGATGCCCAAATCATTTTGCGTGGTAAGCCATGCGCGATATCCATCAGGCGTGACTTTCATTGCGGGTGGAAATGCGTCAGCCTGGCTTCTTTTTTCCAGAGATGAGCATTGCGGAACGTTATCTTTGAGGTACAGCACTTCCTGAATATAGCGGTAGCTATATGACAAACGACGCATTTCCAGTAGATGCTCTTCACTACAAGGCACCCCCTGAAATGCTTCAATATGGCGCAATGCTTTTTTCGCCTGCTCGCCTACGCGTTCCGTACGTAATGCGACTCGCGTTGAGAACATATCGAGTTCATCGATAAATTTCGTTTCGACCTGACGATGCGCCAGCCACAGGCTTAAACCTACAGGCGCGAGGATAGAAAGGAACAGTACCCCAGTCACCAGGCTTATCAGATGTCGTGTTGTCACAGTGATATCCTTATTTACACAGCGTAGGGAAAGTATATCCGAAACCCCAAAAAGCTATTCGATTGGCATCATATATTTACGGCCACTTATCATCCCGTTTAACTCCCAGTAGCGTAAATCAGGTTGTGGTTTGTACAAGAGTGGTGTATTTTGTTGGTTATGTTATAACGTAACAAATTGAGGTTGCCATGAAACCGGATATTCATCCTTTTTACCGTACCGTGGTGTTTCACGATACCAGTGCCAATGAATTCTTTAAGGTCGGTTCGACCATCAAGACTGAGCGTGAAATTGAGTTTGAGGGGGAAATGTACCCGTACGTGACCCTCGATATCTCTTCTAAATCGCATCCGTACTATACCGGGAAACAAAAAACCTTTGATAATGAAGGTAGTGCAGCACGTTTCCAAAAACGTTTTGGTCATTTTATTGGCGCTAAGCGGGGTTAAAATGCAGGTACTCAATTCACTTCGCAGCGCAAAACAGCGCCATCCTGACTGCCAGATAGTAAAACGCAAAGGGCGTTTGTACGTTATCTGCAAAACGAATCCGCGCTTTAAAGCAGTACAGGGGCGTAAAAAAAGACGTTAGTTTCTTTGCCAGCATTTCAGGGATTAAAGTGCGTTGCCTTCGCAGGAACGCACTTTTTTTATTTATGCAGAGATGCTGTTACTGGCTGGTCTGGGCGCGGGTAAGCGTAAAGACATCGTAAAACGAGAGTTCGCCTTTGCGCGATATCATCTTTTGCAGTTGCGCTTTATGTTCGCTATCCACGGACGGTGAGTGCAGGATAGTATCGATGAGTGAGGAGGGGACAAAGCGCGTGTTGTACCATTCTCCGTTATAGCAAACTCTAAAATCCAGAACGTCGATGTCTTCAAAGCGGTATCGTGGCGCAACGTCGAAAAAGAAAAAGCCGTTGAGTACAACGAACAGTACCACCAGCAGCCATACTGAATCGACTAACGTTTCTGATTGTAGCATCACCGCCAGCGTGGCAAACCACGCAACATACATGCCGATAAACAGCCCTGGGTGTTTGCGAATAAAGCTGATGCTAAAGCGCGGTTTGTTGTCGCGCTTCTCGCGAATATTTAAATCGTCGATTGTTTCAGTAAGCAGGCGCTGTATTTCTGTCATCTCTTGCCTTCGTGATATCTGCAAAATTCAGGAGGGATCGCCCTATTTTAAAAGGGGATACCCTTTGAAGAAAGTAACAGATTAACCGCAATTTAGCATAACAGTTACATTTAAGATCACAGCGTTTTGATGATCCTTGCGGGATTGCCCCCAACCACGGTGTTGGCCGGAACGCTTTTAGTGACTACTGCGCCTGATGCCACAACCACGTTATCGCCCAGCGTGACGCCGGGATTGATCACTGCACGGCCACCTATCCAGACATTGTTGCCGATAGTCACGGGCTTTCCGAACTCCAGGCCACTGTTGCGCTCGGTAGCATCCAGCGGATGGGTCGCGGTATAGATATGAACGCCAGGTGCCAGCATGCAGTTGTCGCCAATATGAATTGGACAGACGTCTAGCATAACGCAGTCGAAATTAGCGTAAAAGTCTTTACCAAGATAGATGTTATAACCGTAATCACAACGGAAAGAAGGTTCGATATAGGCCCCCTCACTCTGACCTAACAGATCACGCAGGATTGCCTGACGATCATTTTTTTCATCGGGAGCGGTGAGATTGTAGCGATGGATCAACTGACGAGCGCGTAGCCGTTCACTGCGCAGCGTTTCATCTGCCGGGCGATAGTATTCGCCGGCGATCATTTTTTGCTTTTCATTACGCATTACGAATTCCCTGTGTACTGATGGTTATTTCAGCACAGTAAAACGTAATGCAAAAAAGGGGAACGTTCCCGCTTCTTTGCTGTGATCATAGTCACGCGATTTGAATTAAATAACCATTGTAAATACGAAAATGGTTAGCCAGACAACTGTACCGCTATACCTGACTTACCCTTGAGTGCAATTAGCGAATGAATTTCCAAACAGAAGTTGGAATCTTGTCGTAAAGCTTATTCATGGTCAATTCAGCAAGGCGATGATCTGCTGCTGAGTAAAATACAGCCAGTTCGTTGTCGGACAATTCATATTTATTTTTTTCAATAACGCGCTCTAACGTATCAATTGTCTGGCAACGTCGCAGGCGCATCAAATAATCTGTTTTAGTTAATGGTTTATCGGACATAACTCTTACCTATGATTGTAATAATTTTTAACAAGACAAACTAACAGGATTAGCCCTGGTGGCATTGACAAAACAGCGAAACAGTCGATTACCTGACTTCCGCCATTTCTGCAGATCCTGCGTATTAATACCATAACTGCTGAACAACATAAAAGTGTCATCCAGGTATTCATCTATCTGCGCGATCAGCTTATTGTCCTCATTGTACTTAATTTTATAATTAAGTGCGAAGGTTGCAATATGCTCTATCAGTTCATTGAGCTGCAAGCTGGTTGCAGAGGTAGGGTCATTAACCCAGCCATGGTTACTTTGTTCAAGGTTTGCAAGACAGTCATGATACAGAGTTTCGCAGAGAAATTTAAGCTGCGCGATATCATGTCTTTTGGGTGAGTATTCATCCATAACGCATCCCCTTCTTAGTGGCTTAAACTAACCGAACACCTTCGGGATGGATACAACAACTACCTGGAACTTGCCCGCGACTCCTGATGATTTAACTATAATCTACTCTAAAAAAGATTTCATCGTCATATCACGAAAAATTACAATTATGTAAAATTATGATGCTACGTCATTTTTACATTTTAACAGATAAATGCCGCTATTCGAAATGGGACAAATTCTTTATTCTTCGGGCAATCATCGGGTTATCTTGTTTAGGTTTAGCAACGAAAGGCAACAACCGACAATGTGAACCAGTGGATAGGATTAATCTTAATATTTATTAAAGTAAATAAGAACTCTCGCTGTTTTTTTAAGAATAGCCTTTAAGGCTACAAGGATTATATCGCTTATTTACCCGAGAGAAAATAAACGGAATGGCAATAAGTGATTTTTATGATTTTTCCAGAAAAAAGGCCGCTTGCGCGGCCTTATCTTTAGACATGTATCAATGATGCTCTACTGAGTGGCTATGCTCAATATCTTCATTTTTGCGGCTAAAGCGGCGGCGTACCACCACAAAGAACACCGGAACAAAGAAGATCGCCAACACGGTTGCCGTCACCATCCCACCCATTACGCCAGTACCAACGGCGTTCTGCGCACCGGAACCTGCGCCGGAGCTGATGACCAGCGGCATTACGCCCAGAATAAAGGCCAGTGACGTCATCAGGATTGGACGTAAACGCATGCGTACTGCGTCCAGCGTCGCCTCAATCAGACCCTTACCCTCTTTATCCATCAAGTCTTTGGCGAATTCGACGATAAGTATCGCGTTCTTCGCCGACAACCCAATGGTTGTGAGCAGGCCTACCTGGAAGTAAACGTCGTTGGTCAGGCCGCGGAACGTTGCTGCCAGCAATGCACCGATAACACCCAGCGGTACCACCAGCATTACGGAGAACGGAATTGACCAGCTCTCGTACAACGCTGCCAGACACAAGAACACGACGATCAGTGAAATGGCATACAGGGCAGGGGCCTGGTTGCCGGACAGTCGTTCCTGGTAGGACATACCGGTCCAGTCATAACCGATACCGGATGGCAGTTTGCTGGCCAGTTGCTCCATCATGGCCATCGCTTCACCGGTACTTTTACCCGGAGCGGCCTGGCCTAAGATTTCCATGGAAGGCAGACCGTTATAGCGTTCCAGACGCGGTGAGCCGTATTCCCAACGCGAAGTAGAGAAGGCGGAGAACGGTACCATCTGTCCATCGCTGCCGCGGACATACCAGTTTCCAATATCTTCCGGCAACATACGGTATTTCGCTTCAGACATGACGTAAACTTTCTTCACACGACCACGGTCGATGAAGTCATTCACGTAGCTTCCGCCCCATGCTGCACCCAGCGTTGTATTAATGTCACTAATGGAAACACCCAGAGCCTGCGCTTTTTCCTGATCGATATCGATCTTGAACTGCGGGGTATCTTCCAGACCGTTAGGACGTACGCCGACTAACAGATCAGGATGCTTCGCAACTTCACCAAACAGTTGGTTACGCGCCTGAGTCAACTTCTCATGACCCAAACCTGCCTGGTCAATCAACTGGAAGTCGAAACCGGTCGCGGTCCCTAACTCCACAATAGCTGGCAGGTTAAAGGCAAAGACCATCGCGTCTTTAATCTGCGAGAATGCGCCCATCGCACGTTGAGTAATCGCCTCAACCTTGTTCTCTTCGCCTGGACGTTCACTCCAGTCTTTCAGAGAAACGAACGCGATACCGGTGTTCTGACCACGACCTGCAAAACCGAAACCGTTAACGGCAAACACCGATTCAACGTTCGCTTTTTCCTTGGTCAGGTAGTAATCCGTCATTTCGTCCAGCACCTTCTGGGTACGCTCTTGCGTTGCACCCGCTGGCAGCTGAGCCATAGACAGGAATACCCCCTGGTCTTCATCTGGCAGGAACGAACTTGGCAGACGAACGAACAGATAGGCCATGCCCACGACGATGATCAGATACAGCGCCAGATAACGACCGGTGCTGCGCAGAATACCGCCCACGCTATCGGTGTAATGATGCGTGCTCTTATCGAACATGCGGTTAAACCAGCCGAAGAAGCCTTTTTTGCCTTCTCCGTGATCGCCTTTAGCAATCGGTTTGAGCATGGTCGCACACAGGGCCGGGGTCAGAATCAATGCCACCAGTACAGACAGTGCCATCGCGGAAACAATGGTGATGGAGAACTGACGGTAAATTGCACCGGTAGAACCCCCGAAGAACGCCATTGGGATAAATACCGCTGACAGTACCATCGCGATACCCACCAGTGCGCCCTGAATCTGGCCCATCGATTTACGCGTTGCTTCCTTCGGCGGTAGCCCTTCTTCAGCCATTACACGTTCAACGTTCTCGACCACAACGATGGCGTCATCCACCAACAGGCCGATGGCGAGCACCATCCCGAACATCGTCAGCGTGTTTATCGAGAAGCCGAAAATCGCCAGGACGGCAAACGTACCCAAGAGCACCACCGGCACGGCGATAGTCGGAATCAGCGTCGCGCGGAAGTTCTGCAGGAACAGATACATTACCAGGAACACGAGGATGATTGCTTCCGCCAGCGTTTTCACTACTTCGTGAATAGAGATTTTCACGAACGGCGTGGTGTCATACGGGTAAACGATCTTCAGACCTGACGGGAAGAACGGCTCCATCTTCTTCAGTTCTTCGCGGATAGCGTTTGCTGTATCCAGGGCGTTAGCACCTGTCGCCAGCTTGATACCCAGACCGGATGCCGGTTTACCGTTGAACTTCGCAATGATGTCGTAGTTTTCACCGCCCAGTTCCACTTTCGCCACGTCACGCAGACGAACCTGGGAACCATCCTGATTCACTTTCAGCAGAATTTTGCCGAACTCATCAGCGGAGGTCAGACGGGTTTGCGCGATGATTGACGCGTTAAGCTGCTGGCCTTTCACCGGCGGCGTACCACCTAACTGACCGGCAGCAACCTGGGCGTTCTGCGCTTTGATGGCGCTGATTACATCAACCGGCGTCAGCTGGAAGTTGTTCAGTTTATTCGGATCCATCCAGATACGCATCGCGTACTGAGAACCAAACAGCTGAACATCACCCACACCTGACGTACGGCTAATGGCATCCTTCATGTTGGCGCCAACGTAGTCGGAAATATCCTCCTGCGTCATGGTGCCGTTGGTGTTGATAACACCGACAACCATCAGGAAGCTGCTGGATGACTTCTCAACGCTAACCCCTTGCTGCTGTACTTCCTGAGGCAGCAACGGCATGGCCAGCTGCAGTTTGTTCTGCACCTGTACCTGCGCGATATCCGCATCAGTACCAGACTGGAAGGTTAGAGTGATCTGCACGGTACCCGTGGAGTCACTGTTAGAGGACATGTACATCAGGTTATCGATACCGTTCATATTCTGTTCGATAACCTGCGTAACAGTATCCTGTACTGTTTTGGCATCAGCGCCAGGGTAGGTCGCGGAGATCGTCACTGCTGGCGGTGCAATAGTCGGATATTGCGCTACCGGCAATTTGAGGATCGCGAGCCCCCCTGCCAACATGATGATAATGGCGATCACCCACGCAAATATTGGGCGATCGATAAAGAAATTAGGCATGTCTTAACGGCTCCTGTTTAAGTTAAGACTTGGACTGTTCAGGCTGGCTACCGCTTTCGCCTTGCTGGTTGTTATCAGCGGTGATTTCCTGCGCTTTTACCTGCGCGCCAGGACGTACTTTCTGCAGCCCAGTAACAATCACGCGGTCGCCCGGCTTAAGTCCATCAGTGACTAACCATTTGTCACCAATCGCTTGTGCGGCGACAATTTGACGAGTTTCAACTTTGTTGTCTGCACCGATAACCAATGCACTGGCATCGCCACGCGGTGTACGGGTAACACCTTGCTGTGGAACCAGTAATGCAGTTGGGTTAATCCCTTCTTCCAGGCGTGCACGGACGAACATACCCGGCAGTAAGGTGTGATCCGGGTTAGGGAAGATTGCGCGTAACGTAATCGACCCGGTGGTTTGATCAACCGTCACATCAGAAAACTCCAGCGTACCGGACTGCGGGAATTTAATGCCGTCATTGGTTACCAGTTCGACTTTCGCTTTGCCGTTCTCTTGCTTCAGCGTGCCGTTGGCCAGCTCCTGTTTCAGGCGCAAGAAGTCGTTGCTTGACTGCGTCACGTCCACGTAGATCGGGTCCAACTGCTGAACGGTCGCCAGTGCGGTCGCTTGACCGTTTTGCACCAGAGCACCTTCCGTAACGGATGATTTACCAATGCGGCCGCTGATCGGCGACGTCACTTTGGTATAGGCCAGATTGATGCGTGCAGTTTCTACTGCGGCTTTCGCGGCGACAACGGCGGCATTTGCCTGCTGTGCGTCTGCCAGCGCGCTATCGTAATCCTGTTGACTGATGTACTTAGTACCCAACAGTTTCTGATAACGTTTAACCGTCAGTTGAGCGATATTTGCTGCGGCTTGTGCTTTGGCCAGATCGCCTTTTGCGCTTTCGTAAGCGGCCTGGTAAGTCGCAGGATCAATCTGATAGAGAGATACACCCGCTTCGATGTCACCACCTTCAGTGAAATTACGCTTCAGGATAATACCGCTAACCTGAGGGCGAACTTCTGCAATGCGAAACGCACTGGTGCGACCCGGAAGCTCGGTTGTTATCTGTAGAGGTTCAGTTTTGAGTGTAACAACTCCAACCTCTGGCATCTGCTGGCCCCCTTGTTGGGCCTGTTTGTCGTCACATCCTGTTAGCGCTAAGCTGCCTGAGAGCATCAGAACGACTGCCAGAGGCGTTAACCCTCTGTTTTTGTTCATATGTAAACCTCGAGTGTCCGATTTCAAATTGATCAATGGCTTAAAGCCCATAAACCCATTGCTGCGTTTATATTATCGTCGTGCTATGGTACATACATTCACAAATGTATGTAAATCTAACGCCTGTAAATTCACTGACATATGGCACGAAAAACCAAACAACAAGCACAGGAAACACGACAGCATATTCTCGATGTTGCTCTGCATTTGTTTTCGCAACAAGGGGTATCATCCACCTCGCTTGCGGAGATCGCAAAAGCCGCTGGTGTCACGCGCGGCGCAATCTATTGGCATTTCAAAAACAAGTCGGATTTATTCAGTGAAATCTGGGAGCTAGCAAAACCTAACATTGATGAGTTAGAGACTGAGTATCAGGCAAAATTCCCCGACGATCCACTATCAGTATTAAGAGAAATTTTAATTTACGTTCTTGAAGCTACCGTGACAGAAGAACGCCGACGTTTGTTGCTGGAAATTATATTCCACAAATGCGAATTTGTCGGGGAAATGGCCTCTGTTCAGTTAGCTCAACGCCATCTTTGTATTGAAAATTACGATCGTATCGAACAAACATTGCGGCACTGTATGGATGCCAATATGCTGCCGGAAAACCTGAACACCCGTCGCGTGGCGGTCCTGTTGCGTAGCTATATTACCGGAATCATAGAAAACTGGTTATTTGCCCCCGAATCGTTTGACCTGAAAAAAGAAGCTCGGGAATACGTCGCTGTGCTGCTGGAGATGTGCCTTATGTGCCCAACTCTGCGGGTTGGCGTGGCGGAAATCCACTAAACGTTTTGGGCCTGTACCAGGAATTCTCCTGGTCGTTTTGCCTGCTGCTATTCTGCCGGTCACAGCCGTGATATTCTTGCCGCTTGACTATTTTCGGTCACTTTTCCGGTTCAGAAACGTTCACTCTCATGACTATGTTGCAGCTCTATAAACGTTCACAGCATCTTATTGCTATTACCATTCTTTTCTTCATTCTCTTGCTTTCTTGCCAGTCGTCTGCTTTTGCGCGGGCGCAACAGAGTGGTGAACTGCCGACGAAAGCGGATATTCAGAGCCAACTGGATGCACTGAGTAAACAAAAAGATCTCTCCGCGCAGGATAAGCTGGTTCAACAGGATCTCATTGATACCATCGCCACGCTGGATAAAATCGAACGCGTGAAGGATGAGACCGTACAGCTTCGCCAGAAAGTTGCCCAGGCACCGGAGAAAATGCGTCAGGCGACGGATGCGTTAAATTCGCTCAGCGATGTCGATAACGACGATGAAACGCGAAAAACGCTGAGTACACTCTCCTTGCGACAGCTTGAGTCGCGCGTGGCACAAGTTTTGGATGACCTGCAAAGCTCGCAAAACGATCTTGCTGCCTACAACAGCCAACTGGTGTCGCTCCAGACGCAGCCAGAGCGTGTGCAGAATGCGATGTACACCGCGTCGCAGCAAATGCAGCAAATCCGCAATCGACTCGATGGCACCAATGTGGGAGAGGCGGCGTTACGCCCCAGCCAGCAGGTGTTGCTGCAGGCGCAGCAGGCGCTGCTGAATGCGCAAATCGACCAACAGCGTAAGAGCCTGGAAGGCAATACTGTTTTGCAGGATACCTTGCAAAAACAACGTGATTACGTAACAGCTAACAGTAACCGGCTTGAACATCAGCTCCAGCTCCTGCAAGAAGCGGTGAACAGCAAACGATTGACGCTAACCGAAAAGACGGCTCAGGAAGCGGTAACACCGGATGAAGCCGAGCGTATTCAGTCAAATCCGTTAGTGAAGCAGGAACTGGACGTTAACCATCAGCTAAGTCAGCGTCTGATTGCCGCGACCGAAAACGGCAACAACCTGATGCAGCAGAATATCAAAGTCAAAAACTGGCTTGACCGCGCGCTGCAATCCGAACGCAATATTAAAGAACAGATCGCAGTCCTCAAAGGCAGCCTGCTGCTGTCGCGTATTCTGTATCAGCAACAGCAAACCCTGCCGTCGGCGGATGAACTTGCCGATATGACTAACCGAATCGCCGATTTGCGTCTGGAACAGTTTGAGATTAACCAGCAGCGCGATGCGCTATTCCAGAACGATGCGTTTGTCGCCAAACTGGAAGAAGGGCACAGCAACGAAGTGAATGGTGAAGTCCATGATGCCCTGCTGCAGGTTGTGGATATGCGCCGTGAACTGTTGGATCAGTTGAACAAGCAGTTGGGCAACCAGTTGATGATGGCGATTAACCTGCAAATCAATCAACAGCAGCTAATGAGCGTGTCGAAGAACCTGAAAGGGATCCTCACGCAGCAAATCTTCTGGGTTAATAGTAACCGTCCGATGGACTGGGACTGGATCAAAGCCTTCCCACAAACGCTAAAAGATCAGTTTAAGTCGATGAAAATCACGGTGAACTGGGAAAAAGCCTGGCCCGCCGTCTTTATTGCATTCCTTGCGGGGCTACCGCTGCTGCTTATTGCCGGGTTAATCCGCTGGCGTTTGAAATGGTTGAAAGAGTATCAGGCGAAGTTAGCCGCCGCGGTAGGTAACCTGCGTAACGACAGTCAGCTTAATACCCCAAAAGCGATACTGATCGATCTCATCAGAGCGTTACCAGCATGCCTGATTATCCTCGCCGTGGGCCTGATTCTGCTTACCATGCAGTTGAATATCAGCGACCTGCTGTGGGCGTTTAGCAAGAAGATGACAGTCTTCTGGCTGGTGTTTGGTTTGTGCTGGAAGGTGCTGGAAAAAGATGGCGTGGCAATTCGTCATTTTGGTATGCCAGCGAAACAGACCAGCCATTGGCGCCGCCAGATCGTGCGTATTAGCCTGGCGCTGTTGCCGCTTAACTTCTGGTCAGTTATTGCTGAGCTGTCGCCACTTAATTTGATGGACGATGTGCTGGGTCAGGTGGTTATTTTCCTCAACCTGTTGCTGATCGCCTTCCTGGTATGGCCAATGTGCCGCGAAAGCTGGCGTGACAAAGAGTCACATGGCCTGCGTCTGGTCACTATTACCGTCCTCTCAATTATCCCGATCGCGTTGATGGTGCTGACGGCGACAGGGTATTTCTACACCACGCTGCGCCTGGCCGGTCGTTGGATTGAAACGGTCTATCTGGTTATCCTCTGGAACCTGCTGTATCAGACGGTACTTCGTGGATTGAGCGTAGCGGCACGCCGTATTGCCTGGCGTCGTGCTCTGGCGCGTCGTCAGAACCTGGTGAAAGAAGGGGCGGAAGGTGCCGAGCCGCAGGAAGAACCGACCATCGCGCTTGAGCAGGTTAACCAGCAAACGCTGCGCATTACCATGCTGGTAATGGTTGCCCTGTTTGGTGTTCTGTTCTGGGCTATTTGGTCTGATTTGATAACCGTATTCAGCTACCTCGATAGCATTACGCTCTGGCATTACAATGGCACCGAAGCGGGGGCTGCGGTGGTGAAAGACGTCACCATGGGCAGCCTGCTGTTTGCGATTATTGCCTCAATGGTCGCGTGGGCGCTGATCCGCAACTTACCCGGCCTGCTGGAAGTGCTGGTGCTGTCGCGACTGAAGATGCGTCAGGGCGCTTCGTATGCGATCACCACGATCCTTAACTATGCAATCATCGCCATCGGCGCGATGACGGTCTTTGGATCGCTCGGTGTTTCGTGGGATAAGCTACAGTGGCTGGCAGCAGCCCTGTCGGTTGGCCTTGGTTTTGGTCTGCAGGAAATCTTCGGTAACTTTGTTTCGGGTCTGATTATCCTGTTTGAACGCCCGGTCCGCATCGGCGATACCGTGACTATCGGTACGTTCTCAGGAACGGTCAGCAAGATCCGTATCCGTGCCACTACCATTACCGACTTCGATCGTAAAGAGGTGATCATCCCGAACAAAGCCTTTGTGACGGAGCGCTTGATCAACTGGTCGCTTTCCGATACCACCACGCGTCTGGTGATCCGCATCGGCGTGGCCTACGGTTCGGATCTGGATAAAGTGAAGAAAGTGCTGTTGCAGGCGGCGATGGAACACCCGAAAGTGATGCACGATCCAGAGCCTGCGGTGTTTTTTACCGCCTTCGGCGCCAGCACGTTGGATCATGAACTGCGTTTATACGTGCGTGAACTGCGCGATCGTAGCCACACGGTTGATGAACTGAACCGTGCGGTCGATCGTTTGTGCCGTGAAAACGACATTGATATCGCCTTTAACCAGCTCGAAGTGCACCTGCATAACGCGAAAGGTGATACCGTGACCGAGGTTAAGCGTGACATCATTAAAGGTGATGATCCGACGCCTTCGGTAGGCTAATAGAAAAACTCATCAGGCCTGCGAGCTTCGATTCATTCGTAGGCCTGATAAGTGCAACGCTTTCAGGCATTTCAGCTATAGCGCGTTTTTTGAAGAAGAGAGCTGTTTCTTTTCGTAATCCCGTTTAACAATCTCCAGCGCCTTCAGTACGGTTTCAGGCGCAACCCGATTTTCCTCAAGTAAAACAATCAAATCGACGGCCAGTTTGACCTCGTCCGGGGCGTTCTCTAATGACATAAATTCTCCGGGGATTAACGGGTTAAACGCGCCAGCACGTTTTCTATTCTTGCCAGGGCATGGCGACAGCGCGCCAGTCGCGCCTCGAATGCTTCTACTTCACGATGCAGTTTTTGCTGTTCTTCAAAGCCGGTAGCCTGAGCCAGACGCTCTTTGCGTTCACGCGTCATTTCAACCAGACGGCGTTCAAATTCCTGATGTTGGACCCGCTTGCGCTGCCAGCGCGCCAGACCTGGAGAAGCACTGTCCCACTCTCGAAGAGACCAACTGGTAGTTTCACGTGAAATCGCCTCTAACTGTGAGGCAAGGTGTTCCGCAAGCCAGGTGATTTGTGGAAGTTGTTGCTGCTCAACGGCGCGACGCAGGGCAGTAAGATTATCGTCAGCTTCATCCAGGCAGGCCTGCAACAACGTGCTGCGCGTGTGAAACAGATGCCTGTCAAAGCGGGCGCTAAGCGTTGTGTGATGCGCCAGCGGAGCACAACGCTGTCGCAGGCGGTTAAGCTGGTTTTCGAGCGTCTGTAACAGCATGGCGGTTTTCACAACAACACTCCGATGAAAATGAGAACCGTTATGCTAAAGTAGCGATTCTCTGTGTTAAGTACTCATATTATGCAACGTATTATTCTAATCATCATTGGCTGGATAGCGGTAGTGTTAGGAACGCTGGGCGTTGTATTGCCTCTGTTGCCTACTACGCCATTCATCCTGCTGGCCGCCTGGTGTTTTGCCCGCTCATCGCCGCGTTTTCACGACTGGTTGCTATACCGTTCGTGGTTCGGCGGGTATTTGCGCCACTGGCAAAAACACCGTGCGATGCCGCCGGGGGCAAAACCGCGCGCTATTTTGTTGATCCTGGTGACGTTTGGCATTTCGCTCTGGCTGGTTAATATGATGTGGGTACGCGGCCTGCTGCTGGTTATTCTCGCCTGTTTACTGATTTTTATGTGGCGGATCCCGGTGATTGATGAAAAACAACAAAAGCAGTAAAGCGCAATAATCGCTGTTGCAATTGTCTCTCACAGCCAGTAAATTCGACCGTTTTCGAGCACAGGCGCAGGTGGTCAAAGGTTAAGCAAGTGTAACCTTGACTCTTATATAGACACAAAATCATTCAAGATACGTCGAGGATGAAGTGTATAGTGCGCCGTGAAGTAATACTGTATTAATCAGGCACAAACTTATGACCGCGACAGCACAGCAGCTTGAGTTCCTCAAAAATAGCATCAAAAGCATCCACGACTACCCAAAACCGGGCATTCTCTTTCGTGATGTCACCAGTTTACTGGAAGACCCGAAAGCCTACGCTCTCAGCATTGAATTGCTGGTTGAACGCTACAAAAATGCGGGTATCACTAAAGTGGTTGGCACCGAAGCGCGTGGCTTCCTGTTTGGCGCGCCGGTAGCGTTGGGTCTGGGCGTCGGCTTTGTTCCGGTACGCAAACCCCGTAAGCTTCCGCGTGAAGTTATTGCTGAGACCTATGAGCTGGAATACGGCACCGATCAGCTGGAAATCCACGTTGATGCCATCAAACCGGGCGATAAAGTGCTGGTTGTGGACGATCTGCTGGCAACCGGCGGCACGATTGAAGCGACCGTGAAGCTGATCCGCCGTCTGGGTGGTGAAGTGACCGATGCCGCTTTTATCATTAACCTGTTTGATCTGGGCGGCGAACAGCGTCTGGAAAAACAGGGGCTGACCTGTTATAGCCTGGTTCCATTCCCGGGCCACTAATTTAGGGCTATCTTTTTTGCCATTTTGGCCCCGGTCAGTGCTCGAAATCCTCACGTACCGCGTGTACGCTCCGGTTTCTGTGCGCTGCCCGAAACCAAACTGACTGCAACGATAACGCCCGAATATAACGTGTCAACCTCGCCGTCGCTGCGAGGTTGTGTTAGCATTATCCCCCTGTGAATCCACCCTCCAGCCTTTCAGAGCCTGCCAATGAGTTATCAGGTCTTAGCCCGAAAATGGCGCCCACAAACCTTTGCTGACGTCGTCGGCCAGGAACATGTGCTGACGGCACTGGCGAACGGCTTGTCGCTAGGGCGTATTCATCATGCTTATTTGTTTTCCGGCACCCGTGGCGTCGGGAAAACCTCTATCGCCCGTTTGCTGGCGAAGGGATTAAACTGTGAAACTGGCATCACCGCCACGCCGTGCGGCGTGTGCGATAACTGCCGGGAAATTGAGCAGGGGCGTTTTGTCGATCTGATTGAAATCGACGCCGCATCACGCACCAAAGTCGAAGACACCCGTGACCTGCTGGATAACGTCCAGTATGCGCCTGCGCGTGGTCGCTTTAAGGTCTACTTGATCGACGAAGTGCACATGCTGTCGCGCCACAGTTTTAACGCCTTGCTGAAAACGCTCGAAGAGCCGCCCGCGCACGTTAAGTTCCTGCTGGCGACTACCGATCCGCAGAAGCTGCCGGTGACTATCCTGTCGCGCTGTCTGCAATTCCATCTTAAAGCGTTGGATGTCGAACAGATTCGCCATCAGCTTGAGCATATCCTCAAAGAAGAGCATATCGCCCATGAACCACGTGCGCTGCAACTGCTGGCTCGCGCCGCGGACGGCAGCCTGCGTGATGCGCTGAGCCTGACCGATCAGGCGATCGCCAGCGGCGATGGTCAGGTCTCGACCGACGCGGTGAGCACCATGCTCGGCACGCTGGACGACGACCAGGCGCTCTCGCTCGTTGAAGCGGTTGTGGCTGCGGACGGCGAACGCGTTATGGCGCTGGTGAACGACGCCGCCGCGCGCGGTATCGAATGGGAAGCGCTGTTGGTTGAGATGTCGGCTTTGCTGCATCGTATTGCCATGGTTCAGCTTTCGCCTGCCGCGCTCGGCAGCGATATGGCCGCCATTGAACAGCGTATGCGTGAACTGGCGCGAATTGTTCCGCCAACCGATGTGCAGCTTTATTACCAGACTTTGTTAATCGGGCGCAAAGAACTGCCGTATGCGCCGGACAGGCGAATGGGCGTCGAAATGACGCTGTTGCGTGCGCTGGCTTTTCATCCGCGCATGCCACTACCGGAACCTGAAGTTCCACGACAGTCGTTTGCCCCGGTCGCACCCACTGCGGTGATGACTCCGACGCAGGTGCAGCAGCAGCCTGCGCCTGCTCAGCAGCAACAGAATGTGCCGCTCTCCGATGCCACCAGCCAGGTGCTGGCGGCGCGCAGCCAGTTGCAACGCGCTCAGGGAGCAACCAAAGCAAAAAAGAGTGAACCGGCAGCCGCTTCCCGCGCGCGGCCGGTGAATAATGCTGCGCTGGAAAGACTGGCTTCGGTGTCGGAACGTGTTCAGGCGCGTCCGGCGGTCTCTGCGCTGGAAAAAGCACCGGCGAAGAAAGAAGCGTATCGCTGGAAAGCGACCAATCCTGTTGCAGAAGTCAAAGAAGTCGTCGCCACGCCGAAAGCGCTGAAAAAAGCGCTTGAGCATGAAAAAACGCCGGAATTGGCGGCAAAGCTTGCGGCTGAAGCCATTGAACGCGACCCGTGGGCCGCCCAGGTGAGCCAGCTCTCGCTGCCAAAACTGGTGGAGCAGGTGGCGCTTAATGCCTGGAAAGAAGAGAATGGCAACGTGGTTTGCCTGCACCTGCGTTCCACGCAGCGACACCTTAATTCCAGCGGCGCGCAGCAAAAACTGGCTGAAGCACTGAGTTCCTTAACGGGGTCAACGGTTGAATTGACCATCGTTGAAGATGATAATCCAGCGGTGCGTACGCCGCTGGAGTGGCGTCAGGCCATTTATGAAGAGAAGCTCGCGCAGGCGCGTGAGTCGATTATTGCGGATAATAACATCCAGACGCTGCGTCGTTTTTTCGATGCGGAGCTGGACGAAGAGAGTATTCGCCCCATTTGATCGTGAGCCTAATGGTTTGACGGTCGTCATCCCTTAACGTGATTGAGAGAGAAGCCTATGTTTGGTAAAGGCGGTCTGGGTAACCTGATGAAACAGGCCCAGCAGATGCAAGAAAAAATGCAGCAGATGCAGGAAGAAGTCGCCAAGCTGGAAGTGACCGGCGAATCTGGCGCGGGTCTGGTGAAAGTGACCATCAACGGCGCGCACAACTGCCGTCGTGTGGAGATCGATCCAAGCCTGCTGGAAGACGACAAAGAGATGCTGGAAGACCTGGTTGCTGCGGCATTCAACGACGCTGCACGTCGCATTGAAGAGACGCAGAAAGAGAAGATGGCCTCTGTTTCCTCCGGAATGCAGCTGCCGCCTGGCTTTAAGATGCCGTTCTGATGCAAACCAGCCCGCTGTTAACTCAGCTTATGGAAGCACTGCGCTGTCTGCCGGGCGTTGGCCCGAAGTCGGCGCAGCGCATGGCGTTCACGCTACTTCAGCGCGATCGCAGCGGCGGGATGCGTCTGGCACAGGCGTTAACGAAGGCAATGTCGGAAATCGGCCACTGTGCCGATTGCCGCACATTCACAGAGCAAGACGTCTGCAACATCTGTTCGAACCCGCGTCGCCAGGAAAACGGTCAGATTTGCGTGGTGGAAAGTCCGGCGGACATCTACGCCATTGAGCAAACCGGGCAATTTTCTGGACGTTACTTCGTGCTGATGGGACACCTGTCGCCGCTGGACGGTATTGGCCCTGATGATATCGGGCTGGATCGTCTCGAACAGCGACTGGCGTCCGAGCACATCAACGAACTGATCCTGGCGACCAATCCCACGGTCGAAGGAGAGGCGACCGCCAACTATATTGCTGAGCTTTGCATGCAATATGGCGTTGAAGCCAGCCGTATCGCCCATGGCGTTCCGGTAGGCGGCGAGCTGGAAATGGTCGATGGCACTACGCTGTCGCACTCTCTGGCAGGACGACACAAGATTAAATTCTGAACAAACGGAGGCCGCGACGGCGGCTTCCGCTTGAAATCCTTCCCGCTTGTCCCCATTTCACCCTCAACGTGTTTTTACCATTGAAAATGGCATTGTTGAGGTAGATCTACATGAAAGGACAAGAAACTCGTGGTTTTCAGTCAGAAGTAAAACAGCTTCTGCACCTGATGATCCATTCTCTGTATTCCAATAAAGAAATCTTCCTGCGTGAGCTTATCTCTAACGCCTCGGATGCGGCAGACAAGCTGCGTTTCCGCGCCCTCTCTAACCCGGACCTGTATGAAGGGGACGGTGAGCTGCGTGTACGTGTTTCCTTCGATAAAGATAAGCGTACGTTGACCATTGCCGATAATGGCGTGGGGATGAACCGTGATGACGTTATCGATCATCTGGGGACTATTGCGAAATCCGGTACTAAATCTTTCCTCGAATCCATGGGTTCCGATCAGGCGAAAGACAGCCAGTTGATCGGCCAGTTCGGGGTAGGTTTCTACTCTGCGTTCATCGTGGCGGACAAAGTCACCGTGCGTACCCGCGCTGCGGGCGATAAACCGGAAAACGGCGTGTTCTGGGAATCTGCGGGCGAAGGCGAGTACACTGTTGCCGACATCACCAAAGACGATCGCGGCACCGAAATCACTCTGCACCTGCGCGAAGGCGAAGATGAGTTCCTTGATGACTGGCGCGTACGTTCCATCATCAGCAAATATTCCGACCATATCGCTCTGCCGGTAGAGATCGAAAAATCCGAAGAGAAAGACGGCGAGACCGTGGTTTCCTGGGAAAAGATCAACAAGGCGCAGGCGCTGTGGACCCGAAACAAGTCGGAAATCAAAGACGACGAGTACAACGAATTCTACAAGCACATCGCCCACGACTTCACTGACCCGCTGACCTGGAGCCACAACCGTGTGGAAGGTAAGCAGGAGTACACCAGCCTGCTGTACATCCCGTCCCAGGCTCCGTGGGATATGTGGAACCGCGATCACAAGCATGGTCTGAAACTGTACGTCCAGCGCGTGTTCATCATGGACGACGCCGAGCAGTTCATGCCGAACTATCTGCGCTTTGTCCGCGGTCTGATAGATTCCAACGATCTGCCGCTGAACGTTTCTCGTGAGATCCTGCAGGACAGCACCGTCACCCGTAACCTGCGCAGCGCGCTGACCAAACGCGTACTGCAGATGCTGGAAAAACTGGCGAAAGACGATGCGGAAAAATACCAGACCTTCTGGAAGCAGTTCGGCCTGGTGCTGAAAGAAGGCCCGGCGGAAGATCACGCCAACCAGGAAACTATCGCTAAGCTGATGCGCTTCGCGTCTACGCATACTGACTCCTCCGCACAGACCGTGTCGCTGGAAGACTACGTGTCGCGTATGAAAGAAGGGCAGGAGAAAATCTACTACATCACTGCAGACAGCTACGCGGCAGCGAAGAGCAGCCCGCACCTGGAACTGCTGCGTAAGAAAGGCATCGAAGTGCTGCTGCTTTCTGATCGCATCGATGAGTGGATGATGAACTACCTGACCGAGTTCGACGGTAAGGCATTCCAGTCTGTTGCCAAAGCTGACGAGTCCATCGACAAGCTGGCGGATGAAGTTGATGAATCGGCAAAAGAAGCGGAAAAAGCACTGACGCCGTTCGTTGAGCGCGTGAAAACCCTGCTGGGCGACCGCGTGAAAGAAGTGCGTCTGACTCACCGTCTGACCGACACGCCAGCCATCGTCACCACCGATGCGGATGAAATGAGCACCCAGATGGCGAAACTGTTTGCCGCTGCGGGCCAGGCCGTACCGGAAGTGAAATATATCTTTGAACTGAACCCGGACCACGTGCTGGTAAAACGCACGGCGGATACCCAGGATGAAGCACAGTTTAAAGAGTGGGTCGAACTGCTGCTGGATCAGGCGCTATTTGCTGAGCGCGGCACGCTGGAAGATCCGAACCAGTTCATCCGTCGTATGAACCAGTTGCTGGTGTCCTGATACCCGCAATGTGATGCCGGATGGCGCTAACGCTTATCCGGCCTACACTCTCGTCAATCTCATGCCGGATACGCTGTTTACACCGCGATCCGGCATTTTCTCGCCTTATTTTTAATTTTCCCACCGTTAACCGTTTCAGCGCCGGGCGTCTTTCTTGAGCCAATTGCGTGATGGTGGTATCGTTTAGCGCTTTTTAAAAAATATCGACAACCTTTAAGGGGATTTTCGTAATGCGTATCATTCTGCTTGGCGCTCCGGGCGCGGGTAAAGGAACTCAGGCTCAGTTCATCATGGAGAAGTATGGTATTCCGCAAATCTCCACCGGTGATATGCTGCGTGCCGCCGTGAAATCTGGCTCCGAGCTGGGCAAACAAGCGAAAGACATCATGGATGCCGGTAAGCTGGTGACTGATGAGCTGGTGATCGCGCTGGTAAAAGAGCGTATTGCTCAGGAAGACTGCCGTAATGGTTTCCTGCTTGATGGCTTCCCGCGTACTATTCCGCAGGCAGACGCCATGAAAGAAGCGGGCATCAACGTGGATTACGTTCTGGAGTTTGACGTACCTGACGAACTGATCGTTGACCGTATCGTGGGTCGTCGCGTACACGCTGCTTCTGGCCGCGTTTACCACATCAAATTCAACCCGCCTAAGGTTGAAGGTAAAGACGACGTGACCGGCGAAGAGCTGACCACCCGTAAAGACGATCAGGAAGAGACCGTACGTAAGCGCCTGGTGGAATACCATCAGATGACCGCTCCGCTGATCGGCTACTACTCTAAAGAAGCGCAGGCGGGTAACACCAAATACGCGAAAGTTGACGGTACTCAGGCCGTGGCTGACGTGCGCGCAGCCCTGGAAAAAATCCTCGGCTAATTTTTTCGCGTAATAAACCTCTTATCAGGCCTGCCATTATCTCGTAGGCCTGATAAGCGCAGTGCCATCAGGCAAATTCTCGTCTTACCTCTCACAGCAATTAGTTCTTCTTGATCGCTTTTCCGCTACAATTATCAACAATTTGAATCGATAAGAGGCGGTAATGCGTCAGACGAAAACCGGTATCCTGCTGGCAAACCTCGGCACTCCCGATGCCCCAACCCCCGAAGCCGTTAAGCGCTACCTGCGCCAGTTTTTAAGCGATCCACGCGTAGTTGATACGTCACCTGCACTGTGGTGGCCGCTGCTGCGCGGGGTGATTTTACCGTTGCGTGCGCCACGCGTAGCCAAGCTATACCAGTCAATCTGGATGGAAGACGGTTCCCCGCTGATGGTCTACAGCAAGGCACAACAGCAGGCGCTGGCAGAACGCCTACCAAATACCCCTGTCGCGCTGGGAATGAGCTACGGTTCGCCATCGCTCGAAAGCGCGGTCGATGAACTGTTGGCAAGCGGGGTTGAACACATGGTGGTGTTACCGCTGTATCCGCAATATTCCTGTTCAACTGTTGCAGCCGTCTGGGATGAACTGGCGCGTATCTTAGCGCGTAAACGCGGTATTCCTGGCGTTTCATTTATTCGTGATTACGCCGATGACAGCAGCTACATCGATGCGCTGGCGAAGAGTGCCCGGGATTCATTTGCTCAACACGGTGAACCTGATTTGCTGCTGCTCTCTTACCACGGCATTCCGCAGCGTTACGCCGATGAAGGCGATGACTACCCGCAGCGCTGTCGCGATACCACCCGTGAGCTGGTTTCAGCGCTTGGTCTGCCGCCAGAAAAAGTAATGATGACCTTCCAGTCTCGCTTTGGCCGCGAACCGTGGCTGACGCCGTATACCGACGAAACGTTAAAAATGCTGGCGGAGAAAGGGACACAACATATCCAGGTTATGTGTCCGGGCTTCTCGGCAGATTGCCTCGAAACGCTGGAAGAGATAGCGGTACAAAACCGGGAAATTTTCCTCGAGGCGGGCGGTAAGCAATATGAGTATATTCCGGCGCTTAATGCCGCACCGGAACATATTGAAATGATGGTTAAACTGACCGACGCTTACCGTTAAAGCTGGGCTCTGAAGTAACGAGCGCCTTCCCGCAACGCATCGTCGGCGGTTTTCATCATTCGCGAATAGTGCAGGAAGGCGTGCAGCGTACCGGGGTACATTTTGTACTGACAGGGCTGCTGATGCGCCTGCAACGTCTGGAATAGTAAGCGGCTATCGTCAATCAGCGGATCAAATTCAGCGCCGGCGATAAAACACGGCGGCACGTCGCGCGTCAGGTCGTTATTGAACAGGCAATAATACGGTGACTCGCGATCGTCAGCGCTACGCAGGTACGCGTTTTCGTACATCTGCAAGTCCTCGCGGGTTAACCCATCCCACGCTCCGCCCATCAGCCGTCGGCTCAGTGAATCCTGCAGGCCGTAAAGCCCATACCACAACAGCACTCCAGCCACCTTGCCGCAGACAATGCGTTTATCCCGCAGCCACAGCGCGCTGGCAAGCGCCAGCATGGCCCCGGCGGAATCGCCCGCAAAACCAATATGATTCACATTAAGAGAATAGTCGCCAGCGTGCTGATGAAAATACTGGCAGACGGCGGCAATCTCTTCGATGGCTTGCGGGAAACGGGCTTCCGGCGCAAGCGAATAGTCGATACCAATTACAGTGCACTGCGTATAGCGCGCCAGCAAGCGCATAATACGGTCGTGGGTATCCAGATTACCGAGAATAAAACCGCCGCCGTGCAGGTAATATAGCGTTGCCTGGCTATGGGGTTGCGGAGCGTAGATGCGTGTGGCCACGGGGCCGCATGCGGTAGAAATAACGCATTCGCGGGTATCCATTTCTGGGGCATCGGCATTCCACAACTGCCGTTCATGAATGTAGTGTTGGCGCTGGGCCACGAAGTCATCGGCAGCGGGCCACGGCGGCAGATCGTCGCGATGAAAATTCACCACGCTTTTCATTTCATCCGAAATTCTGTCGAGTACGGGGATCTTGTTTTCCGGCTTCATAAAACGCTCCTTGTGAAGGTGAGTTATTGTAGAAATTACTCCCGTATAAACTGCGATCTCACCGTCTGATATTGAAACTTAGCGCTGCATCGCATGCGTGGCAGGGAATGTGCTACCATGCATCGCTCAGTTAACCACCCGTAAAATCGACCATGAAATTTCCCGGTAAACGCAAATCCAAACACTATTTTCCCGTCAGCGCGCGCGATCCGTTGCTGCAACAAATTCAGCCAGAAAATGAAACCAGCGCAGCCTGGGTGGTGGGCATCGACCAGACGCTGGTGGATATTGAAGCCAAAGTGGATGATGATTTTGTAAAACGTTATGGATTAAGCGCCGGGCACTCTCTGGTGATTGCCGATGATGTTGCTGAAGCGCTCTACCAGGAACTGGTGCGTGAAAATTTGATCACCCATCAGTTTGCGGGCGGTACTATCGGTAACACGATGCACAACTACTCCGTACTGGCGGATGACCGCTCGGTGCTGCTGGGCGTGATGTGCAGCAATATCGAGATTGGCAGCTATGCGTACCGCTATTTATGCAATACATCCAGCCGTACCGACCTGAACTACCTGCAAGGCGTTAACGGACCGATTGGCCGCTGCTTTACGCTGATTGGCGAGTCAGGTGAGCGTACCTTCGCAATCAGCCCTGGGCATATGAATAAACTACGGGCGGATAGCATCCCTGAATCGGTGATTGCCGGCGCGTCCGCGCTGGTGCTGACGTCCTACCTGGTGCGCTGCGAACCGGGTGAGCCGATGCCGGAAGCGACCATGAAGGCGATTGAATATGCCAAAAAACACAATGTGCCGGTGGTTCTGACCCTGGGCACCAAATTTGTCATTGCCGATAACCCGCAGTGGTGGCAGGCATTCCTGAAAGAGCATGTCTCTATTCTGGCGATGAATGAAGAAGAGGCCGAAGCGCTGACCGGCGAAAACGACCCGCTGCTGGCGTCTGACAAGGCGCTGGATTGGGTGGATCTGGTGCTGTGCACTGCGGGTCCGGCGGGTCTGTATATGGCGGGCTTTACGGAAGAAGAAGTCAAACGTAAAACCCAGCATCCGCTGCTACCCGGTGCTATTGCCGAATTTAACCAGTACGAATTCAGCCGCGCCATGCGCCATAAAGACTGTACCAATCCGCTGCGCGTGTATTCGCACATCGCACCGTATATGGGCGGGCCTGAAAAGATAATGAATACCAACGGCGCGGGTGATGGCGCGCTGGCGGCATTGCTGCATGATATTACCGCCAACAGCTATCACCGCAGCAACGTACCTAACTCCAGCAAGCACAAGTTCACCTGGCTGACCTATTCGTCGTTAGCCCAGGTGTGTAAGTATGCTAATCGCGTGAGTTATCAGGTGCTGAACCAGCATTCACCGCGCCTGACGCGCGGTTTGCCGGAACGTGAAGACAGTCTCGAAGAGTCGTACTGGGACCGTTAAATCTTGCATAGGCCGGATAAGCAATAGCGCTATCCGGCACGGACATTAACTGGCCGTAGCAACTTCACCTGCAGGCGGCGTTTCAATTAGCTCCAGCATGGTGCGGGCGATTTCACGCTCACCCATGACGACCTGGTTGGCGCCGCGTTCGGTAATATATTCCACCTCATCGTCATAATGCGCACGGGCGATAATCTCAATCGACGGGCATTTCTCACGTGCAGAAGCGACAATTTCACCCGCTTCATAACCATTGGGAATGGTCAGCAGCAGCCAGCGCGCGCAGTCCAGATGCGCCAGATTCATAATCTCTTCGTTGGCGGCATTTCCCAGCACTGCGCGGATCCCACGCTCGCGCAGTTCATCCACCCGGGTACGTGAGGTTTCGATAACCACCAGCGGGATCCCCGCAGCAATCAATTTCTCGCCCAGCAGGCTGCCGACGCGGCCAAAGCCAACCAGCAAGGCGTGATTGCAGATATCCACCGGAATTTGCTTCTCTTCTTCGATAGCCTCTTCCAGCGTCTGCTCTTCCAACGTTTCTGTTTTGGCGAGGTATTTTTCTAACACCGCGAACAGCACCGGGTTGAGCATGATGGACAGGATTGCCCCAGCCAGCACCAGATTCTGTCCGGCCTGCGGCAGCAGGTTTAGCGCCATTCCCAGACCCGCCAGGATAAAGGCAAATTCACCAATCTGCGCCAGGCTGGTGGCAATGGTGAGCGCCGTACGTTGGGAGTGACCAAATAGACGAACCAGGAAATAGGCGGCAAGGGATTTACCAAAGATAATAATCGCCAGCGTGCCCAGTACCGCCAACGGCTGCTGGATCAGAACTAACGGATCGAACAGCATCCCGACGGAAACAAAGAACAGCACGGCGAACGCATCGCGCAACGGCAGGGTATCATGCGCCGCACGGTGGCTCAGTTCAGATTCATTCAGCACCATACCGGCGAAGAACGCGCCCAGCGCAAAGGAGACATCGAACAGCTCTACTGCGCCAAAGGCGATACCTAAGGCGAGGGCAAGGACTGAGAGGGTAAACAGTTCGCGTGAACCGGTTGCGGCGCTGCGTGCCATAATCCACGGTACCAGGCGACGACCCACCAGCATCATAATCGCGATAAACGCCACCACCTTACCGATGGTAATGCCCATATCGACGGCCAACGAGGCGAAGCCGACATCTTCTTTTTCCAGCATCCCGGCGACGGCTGGCAGGAGAACCAGCGTCAGCACCATCATCAGATCTTCGACAATCAGCCAGCCAATGGCAATTTGCCCGCGCTGGCTGTCAATGAGCTGTCGTTCCTCAAGCGCACGCAGTAGCACCACGGTACTGGCGGTTGAAAGACACAGACCAAAGACGATCCCCACCATCAGCGACCAGCCTAATACGGCTGAAAGCGCCATACCCAGCAGCGTTGCCACTGCTATCTGGGCAATCGCACCGGGAATGGCGATAGACTTTACCGCCATCAAATCCTTCAACGAAAAGTGCAGTCCCACGCCGAACATCAGCAGAATAACGCCAAGCTCGGCCAGCTCAGGCGCGAGCTTAGTATCAGCAACAAAACCAGGTGTAAATGGACCGGCCAGAACGCCCGCTAACAGATATCCCACCAGAGGAGAAATACGTAGTTTATTGGCAATCATGCCTAATATAAAAGCGAGCACAAGGCCGCCGACAATGGTGGTGATAAGCGGGGTGGCGTGATGCATTCCGTCTCCTTTGGTTGCTGTGATGATCCTAAAAACCCAAACTACGAGTAATAGTTTATGACAATTTTAATGTTTATGTTTATGAATAATTATTGAATTTTGAAGAAAACGGGATTTTACGCGCAAAAAAGCACGGATCGGAAAAGTACAGCGATATATGAGAGGTAAAGGCTGATGGCTACTGTAAGTAATGACGGCCAAAGTTTACTTTTGGCCGTCAGAAAATCAGGCTTTGTGTCGGTTATCAGGTAAGAATATGGTCAGTATCCCCAGAAGTGGCAGGAAAGCACATATTTTGTAGACCAAATCGATGCTGGTATGGTCGGCTATGAGCCCTAGCACAGCGGCTCCCAGGCCGCCCATGCCGAAGGCAAAACCGAAAAATAGCCCAGAAACCATGCCGATACGCCCAGGGAGCAGCTCCTGCGCGTAGACCAAAATGGCAGAAAACGCCGATGCGAGGATAAAACCAATGATCACGGTTAAAATCCCGGTCCATTCCAGCGTTGCGTAGGGTAAAACGAGGGTAAATGGCGCAACGCCGAGGATAGAGCCCCAAATAACATATTTTCTGCCAATTTTATCGCCTAATGGTCCGCCAATCACCGTCCCGGCCGCGACGGCAAACAGGAAGGCAAACAGGTGAAACTGGGCGTTTTGTACCGATAATCCGAATTTTTGCATCAGATAAAAGGTGTAATAGCTGCTGATGCTCGCCATATAGAAGTATTTGGAGAAAATCAGTACCAGCAGGATGCTTACCGCCAGCACCACTTTATTGCGCGGTAACGGATTTACGATGGCGACTTTCGGTTTTCCTTTACTCATCCGATGCTGCGCAGCGTACCAACGGCTGATTTGTGCCAGGACGACAATCGCTAATAACGCAGCCAGAACAAACCAGGCCACATTACCCTTACCATATGGCGCGATGATGACAGCTGCCAGCAAGGGTCCCAAAGAGCTACCGAAGTTACCGCCAACCTGGAAAATTGACTGTGCCAGGCCGTGGCGACCGCCGGAGGCCATGCGTGCCACGCGGGACGATTCCGGATGAAATACCGAAGAGCCGGTGCCAACCAGCGCCGCGGCGAGCAGCACCATATGGAAACTGCCGGCCATGGCCAGCAAAACAAGCCCGCTCAGCGTGAAGCACATCCCAATGGGTAGCGACCACGGCATCGGGTATTTGTCCGTCCAGTAACCCACCACCGGTTGCAGCAGCGAAGAAGCAAGCTGGAAGGTTAGGGTGATCATCCCGATCTGCATAAACGTCAGCGAGAACTCTGACTGCAATAGCGGATAAATCGCCAGGATCAGCGACTGAATCATATCGTTTAGCAGATGGGAGAGGCTGATCGCTCCTAAAATGCCAAATGAGGTGCGTGCTTTAGCAACCGACGCTGACGCGCCAGCCACAGGCTGGGTTGGTTCACTTATTGCCATAGAAAGTCACTTCTGTTTGGGTTGCGATTATGAGGGTAATCTATTTTGTTATTATTACCTGACTAACATACCTGCGGAAGGTGTTTGAAGGAAGTCTCATTTCTGAAAACATTTTCGACTATTATTTCATATCATTGTAATTTCAGTCGTTGATTTTGGCTCAGGGAGAGAAATATGAAGTTTTTAAAACGGGGCGTGGCGCTGGCGTTATTCGCCGCATTTACGCTGGCAGGTCAGCCTGCACAGGCGTACGAAAAAGATAAAACCTACAAAATTACCATTCTGCATACCAACGATCATCACGGTCACTTCTGGCGCAGCGAATACGGAGAGTACGGGCTGGCGGCGCAAAAAACGCTGGTGGACAGTATTCGTAAAGAGGTGGCAGAGGAAGGGGGCAGCGTACTGTTGCTTTCCGGTGGCGACATTAATACCGGCGTACCGGAGTCCGATCTGCAGGATGCAGAACCTGATTTTCGTGGGATGAACCTGATTGGCTATGACGCAATGGCAGTCGGAAACCACGAGTTTGACAATCCTATGACCGTATTGCGCCAGCAGGAAAAATGGTCCAAATTCCCTTTTCTCTCGGCCAATATCTATCAGAAAAGCACCGGCGAGCGTTTATTTAAGCCGTGGGCCATCTTCAAGCGCCAGGATTTAAAAATTGCCGTACTCGGTTTAACCACTGACGATACCGCTAAAATAGGCAACCCCGAGTTCTTTACCGATATTGAGTTCCGTAAACCTGCTGATGAAGCCAAACTGGTTATCCAGGAACTGAATATGGGTGAAAAGCCAGACATCATTATCGCGACCACCCATATGGGACATTATGACAACGGCAACCACGGCTCGAACGCCCCCGGCGATGTCGAAATGGCGCGTAGCCTGCCGGCGGGATCGCTGGCGATGATTGTCGGTGGTCACTCGCAGGATCCGGTGTGTATGGCTTCAGAGAACAAGAAGCAGGTTGATTACGTACCGGGTACGCCGTGTGCGCCAGACAAGCAAAATGGGATCTGGATTGTGCAGGCGCATGAGTGGGGGAAATACGTGGGCCGGGCGGACTTTGAGTTCCGTAACGGCGAAATGAAAATGGTTAACTACCAGCTCATTCCCGTCAACCTGAAGAAAAAAGTGACCTGGGACAACGGTAAAAGTGAGCGCGTACTCTACACCCCGGAAATAGCTGAAAATCAGCAAATGCTTTCGCTGCTGACGCCGTTCCAGAATAAAGGTAAAGCGCAGCTCGACGTGAAAATCGGTAGCGTTAATGCGCGCCTCGAAGGCGACCGAAGCAAAGTCCGTTTCGTGCAGACCAACATGGGGCATTTGCTGCTGGCTGCGCAAATGGCGCGGACCAGCGCTGATTTTGGCGTGATGAGCGGCGGCGGTATCCGTGATTCCATCGAAGGTGGCGATATCACTTATAAGAGCGTGCTGAAAGTACAGCCGTTCGGAAACATCGTGGTGTATGCCGACATGAGCGGGAAAGAGGTGATTGACTATCTGACCGCGGTGGCGCAAATGAAGCCGGACTCCGGGGCCTATCCGCAGTTTGCTAACGTCAGCTTTGTGGCGAAAGACGGCAAGCTTAACGATTTGAAAATCAAAGGCGAACCCGTTGACCCAGCCAAAACCTATCGTATGGCGACCCTGAGCTTCAACGCGACCGGCGGCGATGGCTATCCGCGAATTGATAACAAACCAGGCTATGTGAATACCGGGTTTATTGATGCGGAAGTGCTGAAAGAGTACGTGCAGAAGAACTCACCGCTGGATGCCAGTATGTATGAGCCGAAGGGTGAAGTTACCTGGCAGTAACAGGGCTATTTTGTTCGCCATTTTGAACGCGGGCAGTGCTCGGAATCCTCACGTACTACATGTACGCTCCGGTTCCTGCGCGCTGGCCGCGTCCAAACTGCCTTCACCAATAACGCCCTGTTGAGTATTCGATTTATAGGCCTTAAAGCTGCGCGCCATCAGGCAATCATTCTATAACCGCTTAATCACGGCGTGCGATGTCGGCGAATTTCGCATCCAGAATTTTCGCCAGATCGCCCGCTGCCAGTTCGATATCCAGCCCGCGTTTGCCGCCGGAAACATAAATGGTGTCAAACGTCTGGGCAGGGGCATCAATGAGCGTTGGCAATCTCTTTTTCTGTCCTAATGGGCTGATCCCCCCCACCAGATAACCGGTGGTTCGTTGCGCAACCATTGGATCGGCCATATCGACCTTTTTAGCCCCCAGCGCCTTAGCGACCTTTTTGAGATCCAATTGACCGGCTACAGGCGTGACCGCAACCGCCAGATGCTTCATATCGCCATTCACGGCAACCAGCAGCGTTTTGTAGACCTGGTCCGCATTCAGACCTAACTTGCGCACCACTTCATCACCAAAGTTCGTCTCGGACGGATCGTGATCGTAGGTGTGGATCTGGAAAGAGATTTTGTTTTTTTCGAGTAATTTAACGGCGGGTGTCATAGAAATTTTCCTGGACCAGACAAAATACGACTCAAGCATACGCCTGATGTCTGTCTAAAAAATAGTACCATCTTGCGCAATAGTATTGGCAGGATGATGACTTTGAGCGACAATCGAACTACACCGATGCTTTAAGCATTGGGATCATAATAATGATGAAATTCCTCTTTGACGGGCCAATAGAAATATTGGCCATTTTTTTTACCGTAACATCTCCGGCAAATTTCCTTCTCCGTACAGATGCAACGCGCCAACGGCCACGACGTAATGACCAGCAGGCATCGCTCTGAGCCGATCGCGCCAGGCGGTGTTGCGTTGATGCATCAATACGTCATACAACGACTGGCTAAAGGTATTGGGAAGCGTCAGTTCGCTATTGCGTGGCGGTGTTTTAAGCCACCAACCCATCATCTGTTGCAACAATCTGGCATTGGTATGCCAGTGCGTCAGAGTATCGTCCAACAAGGCCAGCCCGTTATCAGGCAACTGACATAACAGCTCGATTTGGCTGGATGCGCCTTCCAGTTCGATGACGGGTTTATGCGCTTGTTTTGCCGCTTTCAGCAATTGGTAATCAATTCCGTATTCCGCCCGTAGCCCCAACTGCTGTGCCTGTGTCGCCTGTAATACCATGGCGATTTGCCACAACGGCTGAGTAGATAACAGGGATGGGGAAATGCCCAGTTCGTTGGTGACTTTACGCAGGTTTTCTAACTGCTCCGGGCTGATACGTTCTTCGAGTGCGGCAAATGCAGGAAGGTTAGCAAACGGCGCGTCGTCACCGGAAACATCTGCTTCGACAATCAGCGCGTCGGCATGGTTGAGTTTTTTGAGTAATTTGGCAGGCAGAGGTGCCATATCGCGACTGCCCATGTGAATACTGCCAATCAGATGAAAATGGCGGTTGCCGGGCAATGAAATGTCGATGGCAGGCCAGGTATAGTGGTTGCCGCGTAGCGCGGTGAAAAATGTTTTTACCCGGTATAACAGATCCATACGACCTCCCTAAGTAGACTTTCATGCTAGCGCGTGGTCCAGGAAGGTGCAATGCGAGAATCGCCGGATGGCGACGCGAAATCGTCTTATCCAGCCTACAATGTTACCTGCAATTTGTAGGCCGGATAAGCGTGAGCGCCATGCGGCAGAGGGTTATTCTTTCGGTTTGAAGCGCAGCAGTCGGTTAGCGTTGCTCACCACAGTAATGGAGGAGAGCGCCATCGCCGCCCCTGCAACGACCGGATTCAGCAGTGTTCCGGTGAACGGCCACAGGATCCCAGCGGCAACGGGGATACCGATGCTGTTATAAATAAACGCGCCGACCAGGTTCTGCTTCATATTACGCAGCGTTGCCCGGGAGATAGACAGCGCATCCGCAACGCCCATCAGGCTATGACGCATCAGTGTAATCGCGGCGGTTTCAATCGCCACATCGCTGCCGCCACCCATGGCAATTCCGACATCGGCCTGAGCCAGCGCAGGTGCATCGTTGATACCGTCACCCACCATGGCAACCTGACGCCCCTGGCTTTGCAGACGTTTAATCGCCTCGGCTTTACCATCCGGCAGAACACCGGCAATCACCTCATCAATACCGGCTTCTTTGGCAATAGCGTTAGCCGTGGTTGGGTTGTCACCGGTAAGCATCACCAGACGATACCCGTTGCGGTGCAGGCGCTGAAGTGCTGCCACGCTGTCGCTACGCAGTGGATCACGCACCGCTAACAGCGCCGCCGCTTTGCCATCAATCGCCAACAGGACCGGGGTTGACCCCTGGGATGCCTGAGCGGTGATTTCAGCTTCCATTTCAGTGGTATCTACCTGCTGTTCATTGAGCAGCGCCTGGTTGCCCAGCAGCAGCGAATGACCCTCTGTTTCGCCACTGACGCCTAAACCACGCAGCGTACGGAAACCATTGACCTGTGGCAGCGTAACATCACCGGCTTTGTCCAGTATCGCTCTGGCCAGCGGGTGGCTGGATCCCTGTTCAAGGGCTGCTGCCAGACGAATTGCCAGCGCTTCATCGGTGTTGCCAAACGTTTTGATGGCGACAACCTGCGGTTTACCTTCTGTCAATGTCCCGGTCTTATCAAACACGACGGTATCGAGCGTGCTGGCGCGCTGCAGCGCATCGGCATCACGTACCAGAACCCCAAACTCAGCGGCACGACCCACACCGGAAATAATCGACATTGGCGTTGCCAGGCCCAGCGCACAAGGGCAGGCAATAATCAGTACGGTGGTGGCTATCACCAGCGTATAAACAATTTGTGGTGCCGGCCCGAAGAAATACCAGATTGCCGCACTCACCAGCGCAATGACGACGACGACCGGAACGAACACTGAGGAGATACGGTCAGCCAGTTTACCAATCTCCGGTTTACTGCTTTGCGCCTGGCGCACCATACGAATAATGCGTGACAGCGTGGTGTGGCTGCCAACGGCGCTGGCGCGGAACAGCACGCTACCGTCCTGTACGACTGTACCGGCGTGGACGCTATCGCCTTCGCCTTTTTGTTGCGGAATAGGCTCTCCGGTCAGCATGGCTTCATCCAGCCAGGCTTCGCCCTGAGTGATTTCGCCATCTACCGGAACGCGGTCACCAGTGGTCAGGCGCAGCAACATTCCCGCCTGAACGTCTGCCAGCGGCACGTTCTTTTCACCTTCGTCGGTGACAACACGCGCGGTCGGCGGCGTCAGATCGAGTAATTTTTCCAGTGCTTTGGACGAGCGCTGACGAGCCCGCGCTTCCAGCATGTGCCCGAGGTTAATCAGACCGATAATCATCGCACTGGCTTCATAATAGAGGTGTCTTGCTTCCATCGGGAACCATTGCGGCCAGAGGTTGACGCTCATGGAATAAAGCCATGCCACCCCCGTACCCAGTGCCACCAGTGTATCCATGGTCGCGGTGCCGTTCATCAGGCTTTTCCACGCATTGCGGTAAAAATGACCGCCCGCGAAAACCATCACGGCAAGCGTTGCCAGACCAATCGTCAGCCACAGGCTGCGGTTGTCGGCAGTGACCATCATGTTTTCACCAATCATTCCCCATACCATGACAGGGATACCTAACAGCAGCGCGACGGCCGCCTGCCAGCGAAAACGTTTCATGGTTGCCACGGCGGTTTCTTGCTGACGCTCGCGGCGCTTAACATCATCTTCAATAGCTTCTGCGCCGTAGCCCGCTTTCTCCACCGCTTTCACTAATTGGTCGGCGGACGCACTGCCCATTACCAGCGCAGTTCGTTCCGCCAGGTTTACCCGTGCCTGCGTGACACCCGGTACGCTTTGCAGAGCATCTTGTACGCGGATAACACAGCT
The DNA here is from genome assembly GCF_002042945.1 of Citrobacter sp. A316. Lineage (NCBI taxonomy): Bacteria > Pseudomonadati > Pseudomonadota > Gammaproteobacteria > Enterobacterales > Enterobacteriaceae > Citrobacter > Citrobacter sp. A316. The sequence goes on along the minus strand of NZ_MVFZ01000009.1, from coordinate 51,576 downwards.
GGCGCAGCTCATGCCGTTTAACAGCAACTGTTGGCTGTCATCATCAGCCGTAGCTGCCGGAAGCTCGGAAGGGACCGCTGCCAGTGCTTCCGACGGGATTGATGACTCCGTCAGCGGTTTAGCCTTTGGGTGGCTTAACTCCGCGCCGTAACCGGCTTGTTTGATGGTTTCAATCAGCGCTTCAGCACTGGCGCTCCCGGTGATGTGCGCTTCAGTCACAGTGACATCCGCTTGCTCAACGTCCGGACGTTGTTCCAGACTTTCTTTAACGCGTTTTACGCAGTGACCACAGGACAAGCCGTCCAGGGTTAGATCGATTGTTTGAGACATAACCAACTCCTTTATTGCAGGATTAACTGACTGTGATAAAGGTTAAACCTTCCATCTAGGGGAAGGTCAAGCATTTAGATCGCTGATTGAGAATCGATTTTTAAATCAGCGTTCACACTTCGAAAAAGTGTCCACAAAACAAAGATAAAGCCTTGCAAAACCTGCAGGGCTTTTTTTGTTCCATCAGTTTACTAATTTTAGATAAAGGAATTATAAATGTTTGTTTTATAACTATATGAAAATATAGGATAAAAATATAAAAATAAAGGGTGGAAATATGAAGCAAGACTTTTACTAACAGCAACGTGCATTATCGCTCTTGTGTTTCCCCTCAGCCTTGCTGAGGGGAGTACACGTACTGTTATTGATTGAGAACAATAAGCGGCGTTCGATGCTCCGGTTCATTTATCACCGTGAGATCGGCACCGTACAGTGCATTTAGTGACGATTGCTGCAGAACATCCTGCGGACGACCGTTATCAACTATCCTGCCGCGTTCCATCAATACCACGCGGTCAGCATAGCGCGCCGCAAGGTTAAGATCGTGCAGGACGCAGCAGACGCTGAACTGTCGTTCACCTACCAGACGACGCAGCAGACGAAAAAGATGCTGTTGGTGGTGAATATCCAGGGCGGAGGTGGGTTCATCGAGAAACAGCCATTTTGGCCTGGGTTCGGGCTCCCAAAGCTGAACCAGCAGGCGCGCCAGCTGTACCCGCTGTTGTTCTCCTCCCGACAGATGTCGGTAATCGCGCGTGGCCAGCGCCTGACAGTCACACAATGTCATGATGTGCTCCGTTTCATCGCCCGTGTTGCGCGTACGATACGGATGCCTGCCCATGCGGATGACCTCCTGCACGCTAAACGGGAAGGCCATATGACTGTTCTGGCGCATCACGGCGCGGGTTTTTGCCAGCTCGGTGATTGACCACTCGTTCAGCGGCTTGCCAAACAAGCTACAACGCCCGCTGTGGGGCTGCAGATAGCCCGTAAGCTGGCGAAGCAGCGTCGATTTTCCGGCCCCATTCGGACCAAGAATCGCGATGATTTCTCCATCAGGTAGCGTCAGAGAAACGTCATCGGTCAGTCGTCTGCCCTGAATGTGGTAGACCAGATTTTCAGCGACGATCATGACATCCTCCGGCTACGCAGTATTAACCACAGGAAATACGGTCCACCGATCAGGCTGGTTAACAGGCCAACGGGCATTTCGGCAGGCTGAACAAGTGTGCGGGCCAGCGTGTCGGCAATCAGCAGTAAACAGGCGCCGGCCAGCGTAGAGCAGGGAATCAACCAGCGATGATCGGCGCCGGTAGTCATTCTGATCAGATGCGGGATCACCAGGCCAATAAAGCCAATCACGCCGCTGACGGAAACGGCAGCACCGACAAGGAGCGAGCTGAGCAACAGTAGCTGCTGGCGCTTACGTTTGACGTTTACGCCGAGGTAATGCGCCTCTTCATCACCCAATTGCAGCAAATTAAGCGTTCCCGCCATACAGATGGTGACAGCAATGGCTGGAAGAATAAACGTGCTGGCAACCAGCAGCGTTGGCCACTGGGCCTGGCCGAGATTCCCCATCATCCACAGCGTAAGTTGACGTAGCTGTTGTTCGTCGCCCACATAGCTCAGCACGCCAATAGCCGAACCGCACAGGGCATTGATAGCGATACCGGCTAACAGCAGTTGCATCATTCCGCCGTGGTTATGACGCTGGCTTATCAGAAAAATAATCGTGCAGACCACCATGCTGCCCGCGACGGCAAAAATCATCTGCTCATACAACACCAGCACTACGGGGAATGAAAAGGGGATAACTATCGCGATGCCGACCATCAGCGCGGAGCCGCTGCTGACGCCAAGCAGGCCAGGATCGGCCATTGGATTGCGAAAAAGCCCCTGCATAATGACCCCTGCCGTAGCCAGCGCAGCACCGACCAAAACGGCCAGCAGCACGCGGGGCAGGCGGATGTTCAACCAGATATCACGGTATTCGTCGTTGAACAGGGCGCTGAAGCTAATGTTCAACGCCCCCTGGCTGGCACCGAACAGCATCAGAGCGACCAGCAAGAGAGAAAGGCCCGTCAGAATGCTGACGGAAGAAAGCGAGTCCTTAAGCACGCAACGCTCCATAACGTCTTTGCGGCGCGAAATTTCCGCGCCGCGAGGGGTTTACGCGGGTTTCAGTCCCGGCTCAACTAAACTGTAAATCTGGTTATTGAGTGCCGGCGCCGTGGCCAGTTCGTGAATGTGCCTGGCAACATCTGCGCGCATCACAAAGCCATGACACTCCTCGGCCTGTATTCGTTGCGCCAGGCCTGTGGCTTCACCGTTCAGCAAACCGCCGGGGCGGAGAATGGCGTAGTCCAGTTGACTGGTTTGTAGCCAGCTTTCAGCCAACGATTTTTCCCGTACGGCCTGGCCAAATGCAGCCCTGGCGCGTGGGGACAAAAAGAGCCAACTGTCGCCACAGCCCAGGGAGGTGACCAGAATCATGCGTTTGATCTCAGCTTTTTCTGCTTCATCAATGACGGTTCTGTGCGCCAGATAATCCTGGGCACCACCCATGGAGGAGATCACCGTGGCATGCTGACCCGCTGCGCGACAGGCGCAGGCGGTGACCTGGCTGTCGCAGGCGTCGCCAATAAAGACCTGCACACCTTTTTCCTGCATCCCGGCAGCGACCTGCGCGTTGCGAACGACGGCAATTACCGGGCGTTGTTCTGCCAGCGCGAGTTCCAGCGTTTTCGCGCCGACGCCGCTACCGCCTGCACCAAAAATGAGCCATGGAGCCATCAGGCATGTTCCTTTAAAGATGAAGACAACGCGTGAAAGGCGCTGACCTGTTCGGCCAGTAGCTGTCGATGCTCATCGCGACCGAGGAAGATTTTGAACATAGCGCTACCCGCCTGGTTGAAGAAGAGAATGGACGCAGTGTCCATTCCCATAAATTTGCGTTCAATCAGAGCAATATGCGTGCAGTTTTCTGCCTTGATATGCCCGGTCATGCCTTTTTTTCCGCGCAGGTTGAAGTAACCGTGGCGGTGGAATCCGGAAGGTAATTCACCGGTGAATTCCAGAATGACATCAGCAGTATGGACCAGGGTGGTGACTTTGCCCCATTCGCAGACGGTTTCCCAGACGGTATCAAATTGACTGCCGGAAACCAGCGTCGGGGAAGGGAGGTTTTTCACCACCTCCAGCAATGTAGTGTTGTACTGGGCTGCGATAGCTTCCAGCGTACCGTCCGGCTCAGTTTTCAAAAAATCCTGTAAAGAGACATGGCTCATAATTCACTCCTTTTATGGTTGCTCTACCGCAATGTGCGGCGCGTTAAGTGCCTGAATCAGTTCATCAAGAGACTGCAAAATATTGCTCGCCCAAAAACGCCCTTCATTGGTCAGGCGTACACAGGTGCTGGCATCTCGCGTCAGTCCTGCGTGATGCCATTGGGTCAGTAGCGGGGCCAGTTTTTGTGCATGAGGCGTCAGTTCATCCAGCGGGACGCGGGCCGTCTCAATACCGGCCTGCAGAGTGTGTCGCCACTGGAAACCACGCTCGGCGGTGCGCATCATCATCATTAGCGGTTTTTTTCCGGCGGCGATAGATTCATGCCATGTATTCAGGTTGCGCTCGACCATCCAGGAATAGCCATTGACTGACCCTCCTGCGCCAGAGCCGAATGCCAGACAGTCTGCACCCTGTTTAATCAGCAGGTTATACAGATTGCGTTCCCGTGTGGTGCGCGCCCAGTGACTGTTGCTGATGCAGCGCCAGCCCGCGCTGTCCATGAAATCGCAGCCCTGAAGGTAGAGATCGCGGCGTTCGGCGGGAGAGGGAACGGTTGTGCGCCCGGTTTCAACCGCTTTGCCAAGCGGTGTATTAGGGATCAGATTCAGCGCATAAAGATCTACGCCATCGAGGCCGATGTCGCGGGCAATCGCCAGATCCTCGCCCCACAGTTTTGCGTCTTGTCCTGGCAGACCAAACAGCAGATCGCACACCACGGCGGCACGATCCCGTTTTACCAGTCCCTGCATAAAGGCCGTCGCAGTCGGGCCGTCCGAAGTACGCGCCATTTTTTTACGGATTCGGCTGTTAAAAGACTGAATACCGATTGAAAATCGATTGGCGCCAGCGTCAAGGCAGGCATCGATTCGCGCATCGTCAAAATTGAGCACTCGCCCCTCAATGGTGATTTCGCAGTCCGGCGCCAGCGGTAGCTTGTCACGTAGCTTGGTGATGATTCTGGCCAGGTCCTGTGCAGACAACGCAGAAGGCGTACCGCCGCCAAAATAGACGGCGTGAATGGGGGCCGACTGATGTAATGCGCTATCAGCTTCCATCTCTATTTCACGCAACAGCGCGTTGGTGTAGCGGGCGCAGTTGTCTTCTTCAAACCGGTTTTGATAAAAACCGCAGAAAGTACAATGTGTTGCACAAAAAGGGATATGCAAGTACAGCAGCCGTTTACGCGGCGGGGTTGGCTGGCTGATGACCTCCTGCCAGGTTTGTGACAATAGCTCTTTGGCAACCGGGATCGCCCCACGCCAGGGCATCGTGGCGCGGCGATCCTTAAATGGCTGACTTCCCTCGAGCGCAAAATGCGCGGTGAGATCCAGCGAGTGTTCAGTTTTCATTCTTCTTAATAAATCCAGTTAGTGAGGCCAGAATTGCTGGTGTAGGGCTTCAACCGCATCGGCGACGCGAGGTCCCATCCCCAGAATCAGCGCCTGGTCTACCGCCACAATGCGCTGGTTTTTCCAGGCCGCAGTATGGGTAATACCGGCAATTGCGCTCAGACGAGCCAGATCGCCATCCACCATTTGCGACGTCACCACGATCACCTCCGGGTTGGCGGCGATCAGTGACTCCGCGCTGTAGCTTTTATACTGCGCATGGGTGGCAACATTTTGTGCGCCTGCGAGGGTCATAATGGCATCGGCAACGCTGCCTTTTCCGGCAACCTGAGGCGCGCTGCCGCCAGCAGAGAGAATGAACATCGCTTTGACCGGCGCGTTTTTCGCCGCCACGCTGTGCTGAACACGCTCCAGACGTTGCTGCAGGCGATTGACTAACGCCTCGCCTTGGTCAGAAATGTGCAGTGTTGTAGCCAGTTCCCGAATGTTGGCGTACATCTGTTCGACGGTGGCCGGTACGCGCGGCAACGTCACGACGTTAACCTTTTGCGCCCGCAGCTGATCCAACACGATTTGGGGGCCTGCATCCTGCCAGGTGATAAAACTGTCCGGATGCAGCGACAAAATGCCCTCGCTGCTTAACTGCTTCCAGTAGCCGATATGCGGGAGTGCGGCAGTTTCGGGCGGATACGAGGTGGTTTCATCAACGCCGACCACCCGGTTGCCGACGCCCATGGCGTATATCAGTTCGCTAAGCGAGCCGCCCGCCACCACCAGGCGGTCGGCGGACTGGGCACTGAAAACGCAGGCGAGGCTCAGTAAGCCAATCATGAGTTTTTTCATCGTCAGAAATTCCACGCAAAGCCAACGGCGGCATTGAAACCAGCGTCTGGGATAGATTCATGTGCGGTTCTGTAACGCTTGTCGGTCAGGTTGTTGAGCGCGAGGTTGACCTGATACTGGTCCTGCGGACCGAACTCGGTGTTGAATGCGAGGTTAAGTGTGGCCCAACCTGGGTAGTTGATTTCCGTGGTGCCGGTATTATCTTTAGCGCTGGACGCCGCGCGGATAAAGACATCGGACGTCACGTTAGCGACATTCATCAACCAGGTATGTTTCAGACCGACGCGCCCGGTCAGCGTGGGTTCGCCGGTATCCCAGGTTTTTAGGGTATTGCCTTCGTACTGACGGCGAATGAGATTACCGCTCAGGTAAGGTGAAACCGCCCAGCCGTTGTATTCTGCGGTGAGTTCCATGCCCCAGGTTTTGGCCCGATCGATGTTATCGTAGTAGTAATAGCCGCCCCGTGAAGAGGTGGTATTACCGCTGCAAACGGGTTGGCCTGAACAGGCCAGGCTGGCGATATAGTCTTTGGCTTCGGAGTAATAAATGGCGCCGTCAATCAGCCACATATTCCCTTTATACCGTGCGCCCAGCTCATAGTTATTCGAGTGTTCCGCCTTCAGGTTTGGGTTGCCGTAGGTCACGCTTCCGCCTGCGGACGTCTGCATAAACAGCTGAGTCAGCGTGGGGAAGACGTAGCCCTGGGCATATGCTGCCCGGAGTTCAAGATCTTTAAAACCGGAATAGCGTAGGCTGGTTGAGGTCACGAGTTCATCATCGTGTACTGAATTTCCTCCGGTGGATTGCCAGGTGCTGCCGCTGCTTTGCAGGGTTTGCGTATCGTTGCGATTGAGCTTCGAAGACAGCCAGTACTGGCGTGCGCCTACGGTCCACGTCCAGTCATCGGCAAAGCGCCAGTCGTTTTGCGCGAACAATGAGGTGTTGCTTTGCTCCGCTTCGTTGTATGACAGGGTACGGGTTTGCGTATCGAAGAAGCCGGTAGCTGCGGTCTGGCGCGTACTGCCGTCCGTGTCCTGTTTGATTTTGTCATGCTGATATTGAGTGCCAATCACCAGCTCGTTGTTAGCGGGAAGGGAGAAATTGCCCTGCAGCGTTACCCCCTGGGTATACTGTTTGTCGTTGGTATTGGTTTGATTGCTTATCGTCAGCGCTTTAATCGCCGGGCTGGGGATTACCTGGGTCGTTTTGACCCGGTTTTCAAATTTGCGCTCTATTGTCTGGGTGTATGCGTCAAGATGGATTTTCTTCAGGTAATCTCCGTCGGCCGCATAGTCGTAGAAAAGACCGATTTTCTCGCGTTCCAGCTTAGGTATTTTGACGCTAAAGTCGTCGAACTGGCCCTCTGGATCGTCAAACCAGGTTTGAGTAGACAGTTTGTAACGATCGAGGGAGAGTCCGATTTTATGGCGATCGAAGTTGTAGCCAAGCCACACGCCCTGGCCGTTATTACGGAAATTGGTGTCGGGCAATCTTCCGTCAGGCGTATCGCGGTCCCCCTGGTCGGAATAGCTGCCATTGATGCGGTAGTCAAAGTTTCCGATGCTGCCCCAGGCCGCTGCTGATTCTTCCCATCCTGCCGTTGCGGAGTTATAAACGGCCTTAACGCTGCCGCCGAGAGGCTTATCGCCGCCTTTTTTGGTAATAAAGTTTACGACGCCGCCAATCGCCTGCGAACCATAGAGGACAGAGTAGGGGCCTTTGACCACCTCAATGCGCTCCAGTGCGGATTCGTCAATCAGCAAACCGGCTCCGTAGTTTTGTCCGGCGCGCTGGTAGCTGACGACCTGGCCGTCGATCAAAATCAGCACCCGCGAAGAGGCTTCGCCACGGATACGAATTTGTTTCCGGCCAGCGAGGGCGTTATCGGTGACTTCGACGCCGGGAATATCTTGTAAATCATCAGCAATAGAAACGCTAGTGGAGTTTTGCAGCGTCTGGCGATCGATAACCTGAATAGTTGCCGGGCTATCCCAGAGACTACTTTCAGAGCGGTTAGCCGTGACGATCACCGTATCATCGTCGGGCGTTGAAGCGTGTGTTGTAGAGGTAGCTGCAGAAGCAGCGCCGGACATGCATAATGTCAGGGCTGAAAGAATAAATGGCCTTTGGTTAATCCGTGGCAACATAAGAGAACCTTTATTGAATGTAAATGATCATCATTATCATTCGCGTTTATATATAAAATTGTTTCCTTTTGTTCAAGACGAAAGGTGCAGAACCAATACACCTTTTGATTTGAGTCAATTTTGTGCGGTCAAGAAATGCAGAAATGTGATCTGAATCGGATATAACAATGTGAATTAAAAGGACTTGTGCATTGCGGTGTTGGTGGGAAATGTGCCGGGTTCTCGGGTAAACGATTACGGCAATCTGGGCTATAATGTGGCTCAGCACCAACAAGCTCCGCGGGGGAAATGTGAATATTAGTGATGTTGCGAAAAAAACCGGTTTAACCAGCAAAGCCATTCGCTTTTATGAAGAGAAAGGACTGGTGACGCCGCCGCTGCGTAGTGACAATGGCTATCGCACTTACAACCAACAGCATCTGAATGAACTGACTCTGCTGCGCCAGGCGCGCCAGGTTGGTTTTAACCTGGAAGAGTGCGGCGAGCTGGTAAACCTGTTTAACGATCCGGCGCGTCACAGCGCGGATGTGAAAAAGCGCACGTTAGAAAAAGTGGCGGACATTGAGCGGCATATCAGAGAATTGCAGGCCATGCGCTTGCATTTGCTGGCGCTGGCAGACAGTTGCCCCGGCGACGATAGCGCCGAATGCCCAATCATTGATAATCTCTCAGGCTGCTGCCATCACAAAGCCAAGGCTTAACGGCGAGAGGGATTGAGCATAAACACCACCGTGCCGCGATACCACGGGGATTTCTCAAGCTGCGCTTCAGCCTGTGGATCACGGTTACCGTTTTGCACCAGTCCCAGCTTAAATGGAATGCGCAGGCGGCTGAGCGCGGGCAGATACGCCTGATAATTCGTCACCGTGTGACGCCCCTGATAGCTTTGCACCACCAGTTCATCGACCGCCAACGCGTTCAGCGTGGCGACATCGCCCGTTTTTGCCCAATCCAGTAGTCCGGTTACGCCTAGCGCAAACTCGGTCGGGAGCTGTTGGCGTAGTTGCTGCAGAAAGCGGGCGTAGTCGGCAAGCTGATGGGTCGCCGCGTCAAAATCAACCTGCAGGCCGATGACGTGATTCCCGGCGGTCTGCCAGCGCTGCATCAACCGTATGATACGCGCCGGGATCTCTTCCGGCACGTCGAGGGTTGTAAAGCGTACGGTCAGCCAGATTGAGGGAAAAGACAGACGACTGACCGGCAAACCGAGACGCTGGAAAACCACGTTACCGGAACGAATCAGTACCTCGCCCTGGTGCAGATAGACCGTTTGCGCATCTTTCAGCTCGTCACTGGCTTTCACCCCAGACCACAGCCAGAATGCTGAGTGTTCACGGGCGGCGACGATATCCGCCGCCTGTGCCTGGCCCAGCAGCAGCGCGGTTACCAGTAGTATTTGAGTTTTTGCGCCCACGGGCTTCCTGGATACTGCGTTTTCAGTTGGGTGAACCAGCCCTTACGCTGCAGTTTATCCACTTCCTCGCCGCCACATTCGTTAGCGCCTGACGGCGCATAACACATGATGGCGCGATACAGCGCGAAGCTCTTATCTTCGACTTCCGCGGTGGGCGAGGTGATTACCTGCTGGTAGTAACTCTGTCTGTCGAACTGGCCGAACGGTTTCTTGCGCGAGATAGCTGATTCAAGCACGTCGTTGCCAGCGCTGTTTTTCCACAGATCAACTTGTGTTTGCGTGGTGCGGAAGAATTCGCCCAGGCAGTTCAGCGCGTGAGCATCATCCGCTTTTTTGCTCAATACCGTTACCGTTTCATTGAGGCTGCGACACGTATAGCCCGCCTGCGCCGTGTCGCCATTCCAGTCGAATATGCTCAGGTTAACGTCAGCAAACGCTTCGCCAATGACCGGAGGCGTAATCGCGCTGGCCAGTTTTCTGTCATTCAGCCAGTCGCTAAAGCGGTTTTCAGTAAGATCCCGCACCAGCAGCGTATGCAGCGCAATGGTACGCTCTTCGTTATTAGGACCGTGGACGGTCTGCTGGCGCAGCAGTTCTGGTGTGGCCTGTGTTTTCAGCACCTGCGAGCGAAAGCGCAGGTTGGTCACAGCGCTATTCGGTGCGAAGATTGCTGCCACGTCGCCGCTATACACCAGCGTGGCGGCCAGTTTGGCCTGTACATATTGCTGCTGTTCGTTATCCTGGCTGAGTTTTAACAACTGCTGCCAGAAATCGCGCGCCTCGGCCCATTTCTTCTGACCCATTAGTGCTTCGCCGTAAAGTACCTGTTCGCTGAAGGCGAGAGTATCGTGAGCGGCAAGCTTCTGCGCTGGCGTAACTGCCTGAATAATCGCGGCGTAGTTGCTCGTCGCCAGCCACAGATTCAGTTGCAGATCGCGCCACAGCGCCAGTTTTTGGCTCTGTTCAAACACCGGTTTGCTGGCATCGAGCTGTGCCTGCGTCAGCGTCGGTTTGCTGTTGTTATCCAGGCGCAACGCGCGTAGCAGTTCGATATAGCTGACTCGCGGCGCGTCGGGGAAGGCCTCAACGACGGACTGGTCGTAGAACGCCATGCCATAGACATTATCGTATTCGATGACATTTTCGCGCAGTTGATGTGCGTCAGCCGACTGCTGAAGCGTCTGCTCATACAACCCGGCTAACTGCGGCCATGACTGTAAATACCAGTTAATCCGGCGCAACATGCTGCGCGCTGAGTCGGCGTAGAGTCCTTGAGGAAAACGCTGCAAATAGGCCTGCGCCAGCGTCTGAGCCTGAGTAGCGTCCTCGCGGTTAATTTTCGCGATATCAAAATCGCCGTACTCGCCTACGCTGTTCTGACTGCTCTTGTTCAACGCCGTGCGCATCAGCATGTATTGCGCGGTCTCTGCCAGCCACGGACGATCGCTTTTGGCAAGCTGAGTGAAATCCCGTTCGGCACTGGCATAATCACCGGCATAGAAACTGGCGGCTGCTGCCAGATAGCTTTTATAGGGCAGAGCAGGAGAATCTGCCGGGAAGGTAGCAAGAGCAGACTCAATTTGCTCGCGGGTTGCTCCGGAAAGCAGTCCCGTACGCGCCTGGGCTAAGGCCTGACGCTGCTCCGCCGTTAACGTGGAATCGGCCAACAGCGCGGCAAAAAACGCGCTGACGCTCTCGGTGTTATTCGAAATATGGCGATTCTCAAGCTCAGCGTCGTTGATGTTTATTTCGTCGGCGCTAATGTTCAGCTCGGCCATCTGTCGGGAGAGAGGGCTGTCTGCGGCGGATGCCGGAGCAGCGGCTGGCTGCGGGGCTGCCTCATCCCACTGCGGGTGATAGGCAAAATAGAAATCACGGGAGCGGGTGATGTCTGCGGGCATTGATTGCACCGGCAGAGCAAATGATTTTTCCTGGCTCAGCAGCCGCAGCAGGTTGTCGCGGCTGTCGTTTTCAGGGTTAAAGGTCGGCGTTCCCTTTAGTAGACAGCTGTCGTCGCTCCATTTGCAGTCTTCCATATCGAACGAAGCGAATGCATGCGGAGCGGCGGTCAGTAATGTGCAAAGGGCAAAGGCAAGGGGTGTCTTCCTGACCATAGTCTTATTTCCTGTCTCTTTAGTGTGATACCGCTTTTATAATCAGGGTGATTCCCTCAACGGCAATGACTTCAACCTGCGTTCCGGCGCTCAAATCATCGCGGGCGCTAACGGGCCAGGAGCTGTCGCCGACGCGCATATGTCCCCGGCCATTGACCAGGGCGGTTTCCAGAATAAATCGACGGCCAACCAGCTGTTGTCCGCGCTGGTTCAGATGGCTGTCGGCGGGTTTCTGTTCCTGAACGCGCTTTGCCAGCCACTTCCACCACAGCCAGGCCGCCAGCAGAGTGAGGACAGCGAACATTGCCCCCTGCCACGGCCAGTCCAGCGGAACGAGCCAGACGACTAGACCGGTAATCACCGCAGCCACGCCGCTCCACAGCAAATAGCCGTTGCCGCCCAGCATCTCGGCGGCGAGTAGCAAACCGCCGAGGCTGAGCCAGAAGATGTGCGGGTGCACCAGAATCATCGCTATCATGATTTTTTCCGCTCGCTGGCGCTGTCCTTAACCAGTTCGGCGATCCCGGCAATGGAGCCCATCAGGCTGCTGGCATCCAGCGGCATCATCACCACTTTGCTGTTATTCGACGAACCGATATGCTGCAGCGCTTCGGTGTATTTCTGCGCCACGAAGTAGTTCACGGCCTGAATATCTCCGGCGGCAATGGCCTCAGACACCATCTGCGTTGCGCGGGCCTCTGCTTCTGCGGAACGTTCACGCGCTTCAGCCTGTAAAAACGCGGACTGGCGTTCACCTTCCGCGATGAGGATTTTCGACTGCTTCTCACCTTCGGCTTTGACGATTTCTGCCTGACGGATCCCTTCTGCTTCAAGAATGTAGGCACGCTTGGTACGTTCGGCTTTCATTTGCGCGTTCATGGCGTCGATAAGTTCCGCAGGAGGACGCACGTCGCGGATCTCAATACGGGTGATTTTGATGCCCCAGGGATTCGTGGCCTCATCAACGATATGCAGCAGGCGCGTGTTGATGTTGTCGCGCTGGGAGAGCATTTCATCGAGCTCCATCGAGCCGAGAACCGTACGAATGTTGGTCATGGTCAGGTTGATGATCGCCAGTTCCAGGTTGCTGACTTCATACGCGGCTTTCGGCGCGTCGATCACCTGAATAAAGCACACAGCATCAATCGAGACGTTGGCGTTATCTTTGGAGATGACTTCCTGAGAGGGGATATCAAGCACCTGTTCCATCATGTTGATCTTACGACCAATGCGGTCCATGAACGGTACAACAAGGCTTAAACCCGGTTGCAGGGTTTTGGTGTAACGGCCAAAACGCTCTACCGTCCACTGATATCCCTGCGGGACGATTTTGACGCCTGCGCCGACGATGACCAGCGCGACAAAAATAAGAATAGGAATAAAAATGAGCATTGATGAAACCTCCTGTTGTGCTGTCCTTTACTGCCTCATTAGTCAAATTATACCCGATTTATCAAGGTGAGCTCCCCTATAATAAATTACAGGGATACACTGTCAGCACGAAAGAGGTAAAAAAGGGATTGGTAATGGAAGAAAGCAGCATTCTGCTTCAGTTAAAAAATGTCGCATGGCAGGCAGGGGCGACGCAGGTTCTTAATAACATCTGTTTTGATCTCCGCGCCGGAGAATTTAAGTTGATTACCGGCCAGTCCGGGTGCGGTAAAAGCACGTTACTCAAGATAGTCGCGTCGTTAATTAGCCCAACTGCCGGTGAAATACGCTTTGAGGGCAAAGAGATAAATACCCTCAAGCCGGAAACGTATCGCCAGCAGGTCTCTTATTGCGCGCAAACGCCCGCTTTGTTTGGTGACACCGTTTACGACAATCTCATTTTCCCCTGGCAAATCCGCAACAAAAGTCCGGATCCGGATGTGTTTCTGACCGATCTGGCCCGCTTTGAGTTACCCGAGACGATCCTCAAAAAAAACATCAATGAGCTGTCCGGCGGCGAAAAGCAGCGCGTCTCGTTAATTCGTAATTTGCAGTTTCTGCCGAAAATTCTGCTGCTTGATGAAATCACCAGCGCGCTGGATGAAGCCAACAAGCGTAATGTGAACGAATTAATTCACCACTATGTTCGCGATAAGAATATTGCTGTGCTGTGGGTGACGCATGACAAAGATGAAATTGATCATGCAGATAACGTCATAACCCTTCAACCGCACGCCGGTGAAATGCAGGAAGTAAGCAATGAACGAGCATAATATTACCAATGAATCCCTGGCATTAGCGATGATGCTGGTGGTGGTCGCGATACTGATCAGCAACAAAGAAAAGCTGGCGCTGGAAAAAGATATTCTCTGGAGCGTTTGCCGGGCAGTGGTTCAGCTTATTATCGTGGGCTACGTGCTGAAATATATTTTCGGCGTCAACCATAGCATTCTGACCTTATTGATGGTGCTGTTTATCTGCTTTAACGCGGCCTATAACGCGCAAAAACGCAGTAAATATATTGATAACGCTTTTCTCTCGTCGTTTATTGCCATCACGGCGGGGGCGGGGTTAACGCTTTCGGTGTTGGTTCTTTCTGGCTCTATCGAGTTCACACCGATGCAGGTCATCCCGATCTCCGGCATGATTGCAGGCAATGCGATGGTGGCCGTGGGGCTGTGTTACAACAATTTGGGGCAGCGATTTAACAGCGAGCAGCAGCAAATTCAGGAAAAACTCAGCCTCGGCGCAACGCCGAAAGTGGCCTCTGCGCCGCTTATTCGCGACAGCATTCGCGCCTCGCTGATCCCGACGATTGATTCAGCGAAGACCGTGGGGCTGGTGAGTTTACCGGGGATGATGTCAGGATTGATCTTTGCAGGTATTGACCCGGTAAAAGCGATTAAGTATCAGATTATGGTGACGTTTATGCTGCTATCAACCGCCAGCCTGTCGACCATTATTGCCTGCTACTTAACTTATCGAAAATTCTATAATTCGCGCCACCAATTAGTTGTAACGCATTTGAAAAAGACGTGATGTGATGCCGGAGGGATTGGCATTTGTCGAATTTACAGGCCCGATAAGCGCGCAGGCGCCATCGGGCAAAATCAAATGGATTAGTACAGCAGCGCGTACAGCTGGCGGCGGTACTTCGAGGCCAGCGCGTCGCCCGTACCCAGTGCGGCGAGGATCTCCTGGAAAGTCTTACGTGCCTGACCATCGGCAGCCGTAAGATCTTTCTTCAGGTGGCTGAACAGTAATTCCAGTGATTCTTCGTTACGTCCGACCTGGTGTAACTGAATAGCCAACTGCGTTGCCAGTGCCGCATCCTGCGGATTGCTGGCGACCTGCTGCTGCAACTGTTGGATTTCCGGCGTATCAGCTGCCTGCTTCAGCAGTTCAATCTGTGCGATCAGCCCCTGATAGCGGGTGTCCTGATCCTGCAACGGAATGGTTTTCAGTACCGCTTCGGCTTCATCAGAACGGTTCAGGGCGATTTGTGTTTCCGCCAGCAGCAGACCAATTTCGCTGCTCTGGTTGGAGATCTGCCAGGCTTCTTTCAGCAACGGCAGTGCATCCGCGTGATTACCGGCTTCGATGAATTCGATCGCCTGGCGTGCTTTCAGCTCTTCTTCGCTCGGCAGCACTTTCTCCAGCAGCGCGCGAATAACTTCTTCCGGTTGCGGGCCCTGGAATCCATCGACCGGCTGGCCGTTCTGGAACAGATAAACCGTAGGGATCGCACGCAGACCAAACTGGGAGGCGATCATCTGCTCGGCGTCGCAGTCCAGCTTAGCGAGAATAAACTGACCGTTATACTGGGCGGCAAGGCTCTCCAGTACCGGCGTTAATTGCAGACAATGCTGGCTGCGCTCAGACCAAAAATAGAACAGGACCGGCGTGGTCATCGACTGTTCAAGGGTCTGCTGTAGGTTCGATTCGTTAATGTTAACAATATTCTGTGTGGACATGGAGTTACTCTCTTTTGTCGATTTCTTGTTACATGGGGGCTGACGCGCGAGCTTCAACTCAACCCTGTAAAATTTTGTCCATTATGCGGCCTGGCAACAGGCGTTTAAGCAGCATCACTGCCCAGGTCACCAGCGTAACCGGATAACGTAGCTTCGGTTTATCGCTCTCAAACGCATGACGCACTTTGGCGACAACCGCTTCTGGTCCCAGCGTAAAACGCGCGGCAATGCCGGGGTTTTCCACAGGAGCATCGCTCTGGGTTTGGTTGACGTTTTCGGTAAAGCGGGTACGGATGGGGCCGGGTTCAATCAGGCTGACCTTAATCCCGCTGTGGCGCAGTTCCATACGCAGCGCGTCGGACCAGGCTTCCAGCGCATATTTGCTGGCGGCATAGGCCCCACGTCCCGGCGTTGAGATCAATCCCATCACCGATGAGGTCATCACAATGCGCCCTTCACCGTGGGGTAACATGGCGGGCAACAGGCGCATGGTAAGCTGATGTGCGCCAAAGAAGTTGGCGGAAAACTGCTGCTCCATCTGTTCGCGGCTGATGGTGGGCAGGGGGCCATAGACGCCGTATCCGGCGTTGTTAAAGATCCCATATAAACGATTATCGGTCAGGGCGATCACCTCGTCGGCGGCGCGATCCACGCTTTCGGGTGAATCCAGATCCAGCAATACGCCGGTGAATCCCATGCTGTTCATACGCGCGACATCGTCAGGTTTGCGACAGCCTGCCAGAATTTGAAAACCCTGGCGCTTTAGCTCAAGCGCACTTTCCAGGCCGATTCCGCTGGAACATCCTGTTATTAAGACCGATTTTTGCATAACTTTACCTGTCAGGATCTCCGTTGAATTACGAGTCGTGATTTACTATATCCGTCATACTTCAAGTTGTCTGTGCGTTGGCTACGCTCGCTCCCCCCAGTCACATAGTTATCTATGCTCCTGGGAACTCTCTCACTTGCCGCCTTCATACAACTCGAATTATTTAGGATAGAAAAGGGGTGAGATGTTGCGCCATCCAGTCGGCGATAAACGGCTGGGCGTCACGGTTAGGATGAATACCATCATCCTGCATCCACTGGGGTTTCAGATAAACCTCTTCCATGAAAAATGGCAGCAGAGGAATATCAAACTCTTTGGCGAGCTTTGGATAAATCGCGCTAAAGGTTTCATTATAACGGCGACCGTAGTTTGCCGGCAGACGAATTTGCATTAGCAGCGGTTCGGCATTTGCCGCTTTCACGTCCTGCAAAATTGTTCGCAGAGTTTGTTCGGTTTGCGCAGGCGCAAAGCCGCGCAGGCCGTCGTTGCCGCCAAGTTCGACCAGTACCCAACGCGGCTGGTGCTGCTTGAGTAGTGCAGGCAGACGGGCCAGACCTTGTTGCGAGGTGTCGCCGCTAATGCTGGCATTCACCACCGGTGTTTTGGTTTGCCATTTATCATTAAGTAGCGCAGGCCACGCGGCGCTGGCGGACATACGGTATCCGGCGCTCAGGCTGTCACCCAGAATTAATAACGTGTCCGCAGCGGCGGCGCGGAAAGTTAACAGGACCAGGAACAGGAAAGGCCAATGCCAGCGGAAAACATTGTTGAAGTTCATCATCTTAAGAAATCCGTCGGTCAGGGTGATCATGAGCTATCCATCCTTACCGGAGTTGAACTGGTTGTCAAACGCGCCGAGACCATTGCGTTGATTGGCGAGTCGGGATCGGGGAAATCCACGCTGCTGGCGATCCTTGCTGGGCTGGACGATGGCTCCAGCGGTGAAGTCAGCCTGGTGGGGCAGGCGCTGCATACCATGGACGAAGAAGCCCGGGCGCAGTTGCGGGCGCGGCACGTAGGTTTTGTCTTCCAGTCATTCATGTTAATTCCGACCCTCAACGCGCTGGAAAACGTCGAACTACCCGCGTTGTTGCGCGGCGAGAACAGCGGAAAAAGTCGTGACGGGGCAAAAACGCTGCTGGAGCAACTGGGGTTGGGAAAACGTCTTGATCATCTTCCGGCCCAGCTTTCCGGCGGGGAGCAGCAGCGCGTGGCGTTGGCGCGGGCCTTTAACGGTCGCCCTGACGTGCTGTTTGCCGATGAACCAACGGGCAATCTGGACCGCCAGACCGGAGACAAAATCGCCGACCTGCTGTTTTCTCTGAACCGGGAACACGGTACTACCCTGATTCTGGTAACCCATGACCCGCAGCTGGCGGCGCGTTGCGATCGGCGTTTACGTCTGGTGAACGGACAGTTGCAGGAGGAGGCATGATTGCACGCTGGTTCTGGCGCGAATGGCGCTCGCCTTCATTACTGATTGTCTGGCTGGCGCTGAGCCTGGCGGTAGCTTGTGTGCTGGCGCTGGGCAATATCAGCGATCGTATGGAAAAAGGGCTGAGCCAGCAAAGCCGTGAGTTTATGGCGGGCGATCGGTCGCTACAAAGTTCGCGTACCGTGCCGAAAGCGTGGATTGACGAGGCGCGACAGCGTGGCCTGAAGGTGGGGGAACAGCTCACCTTTGCCACCATGACTTTTGCCCGCGATACGCCGCAGCTGGCGAACGTCAAAGCGGTGGATGATGTGTATCCAATGTACGGCACGCTGCAGACCAATCCGCCGGGACTGAAACCACAGCCTGGCTCGGTGCTGCTGGCCCCGCGACTGATGGCGCTGCTCAACTTAAAAGTCGGTGATTCCATCGATGTTGGCGATGCCACGCTGCATATCGCTGGGGAAGTGGTGCAGGAACCGGACTCTGGTTTTAATCCGTTCCAGATAGCGCCGCGCCTGATGATGAATATGGCGGATGTCGAAAAAACGGCAGCGGTCCAGCCGGGAAGCCGCGTGACCTGGCGCTATAAATTTGGCGGCACGCCGTCGCAACTGGAAGCTTATGAAAAGTGGCTGTTACCGCAGTTAAAGCCTGAACAGCGTTGGTATGGGCTGGAGCAGGATGAAGGGGCGCTGGGGAAATCACTGGAGCGTTCGCAACAGTTCCTGCTGCTGTCGGCGCTGTTAACGCTGTTGCTGGCGGTCGCCGCGGTTGCCGTGGCGATGAGCCATTATTGCCGCAGCCGTTACGATCTGGTGGCTATTCTGAAAACCCTCGGCGCGGGCAGAGCGCAGTTGCGCAGGCTGATTGTTGGTCAATGGCTGATGGTGCTGGCGCTGTCTGGCGTGACCGGCGGACTGTTCGGGCTGTTATTTGAGCGCGTGCTGGTGCTGCTGCTCAAGCCGGTTCTGCCCGGCGAACTACCGCCTGCCAGCCCCTGGCCGTGGCTATGGGCATTAGGCACCATGACGGTGATTTCGCTCTTGGTGGGGTTACGTCCTTATCGCCTGCTGCTGGCAACGCAGCCGCTGCGGGTGCTGCGCCGTGACGTGGTGGCAAACGTCTGGCCGCTGAAGTTTTATTTGCCGGTGGTAGTGATAGTCGTGATTGCACTGCTCGCCGGACTGATGGGCGGAAGTCCGCTGCTGTGGGCGGTACTGGCTGGCGCGGTGGTACTGGCGCTGTTGTGCGGGGTGCTCGGCTGGATGCTGCTCAACGTGCTGCGTGGTCTGACGCTCTCCTCACTGCCGCTGCGTTTGGCGGTCAGTCGACTGTTACGCCAGCCGTGGTCAACGCTCAGCCAGCTATCGGCATTTTCGCTTTCCTTTATGCTGCTGGCGTTGTTACTGGTGCTGCGCGGCGATTTGCTCGACCGCTGGCAGCAGCAAATGCCGCCGGAAAGTCCGAACTATTTTCTGATCAACATTGCCACCGAGCAGGTAGTTCCGCTAAAGGCTTTCTTGTCTGAGCATCAGGTGATCCCGGAATCGTTCTATCCGATTGTGCGGGCGCGTCTGACGGCTATCAATGACAAGCTGACCGAAGGCAATCAGGATGAGGCGTTGAACCGCGAGCTTAATCTGACCTGGCAGGATACCCGACCGGATCATAACCCGATAACCGCCGGAAGCTGGCCACCAAAAGCGGGCGAAGTGTCGATGGAAGAGGGGCTGGCGAAACGGCTGAACGTCAGACTTGGCGATCGGGTGACCTTCATGGGCGATACCCAGGATTTCAGCGCCACGGTCAGCAGTCTGCGCAAAGTGGACTGGGAAAGCCTGCGGCCCAACTTCTTCTTTATCTTCCCATCCGGCGCACTGGACGCTCAGCCGCAAAGCTGGTTAACCAGCTTTCGTTGGGAGAACGGCAACGGCATGCTGACGCAGCTTAACCGCGAATTCCCGACCATCAGCCTGCTGGATATTGGCGCCATCCTCAAACAGGTGAGCCTGGTGCTGGAGCAGGTGAGCCGCGCACTGGAGGTGATGGTGGTACTGGTCACCGCCTGCGGTATGCTGCTGCTATTGGCGCAGGTCCAGGTCGGTATGCGCCAGCGTCACCAGGAGTTGGTAGTCTGGCGCACGCTGGGCTCGGGCAAGAAACTACTGCGTACCACGCTGTGGTGCGAGTTCGCCATGCTCGGGATGGTCGCCGGACTGGTAGCGGCCATCGGCGCGGAAACCGCATTGGCGGTGCTGCAAACCAAAGTGTTTGATTTCCCCTGGGAGCCAGACTGGCGACTGTGGGTCGTGTTGCCGGTTTGTGGAGCATTGCTGCTCTCTTTATGCGGCGGATGGCTCGGTTCACGTCTGCTAAAAGGTAAAGCGTTGTTCCGTCAGTTCAGTAGTTAATTCATATTAGTGATGATTACGCACCGGTTTTTTAAATCGGTGCGTTTTTTTATCTATGTAGCACAAATTGATAACTCGTTGATATTTAACAGCACAGAACAATAAAAACCCGACAACACGAGTGTATTAATAAACGTTAATATTTGTACGCTGAATAATTGGCAGGCTATCTATCAAGGTACAAATAATGACTATAAAAAAAACAGCGCTGGCAGTATCGATCGGCGCAGCAGTGGCATTAACGACTTTCGCTTCTCAGGCGGAAATCACGGTCCTGAAACAAGATCCGCAGGCGGGCAACCCGCTGAGCCGTCTTAATTTCACCGTCGGCGGGAGTATTCGTCCGCAGTTCCAGAATATGACCGGTGACGATGGTAAGAATGGCTACAAACGTAATGGCTTCGATGGCGGTACACGTTTCCGCTTCGCCGCTGATTACTATCTGTTTGATGATATCAGTTGGGTGAGCTACTACGAGTTGGGCGTTAACTTCCCGGCGATGTTCAACTGGGATAACCACTACGCTGACGGTGCCAACGATACCACGCGTCGTATGTTGTACACCGGTCTGAAGAGTGCAACCTGGGGTACGCTGACCTTCGGTCAACAGAACAGCATTTACTATGATGTAGTCGGTGCGAAAACGGATATCTGGGACTATGACATGATCGGTCAGGCACCGGGTAACGGTATCAATGGCGACTATGACGGTTCCTATCGTACGCGCAAATCTCTGAAGTATAAGAATACCGTTGGTGATGTTGATCTCTACGCCTCCTACCTGTTTAGCGATGATTACAACCCGAACAACGGTCTGCGCTACAAACGTAAAGGCGGCGGCTCGCTGGGTGTGGATTATCACATCACCGATGATCTGACCTGGGGTACGGCGTGGAACTACACCCGCGCGGAAATGCGTGGCAACACCAGCAAAACCTACGATCAAAACATCGTCGGTACTGCGCTGAGCTGGAAACCGGATAACTGGACCTTCTCGCTGGGCGGCGGTTGGTATCAAAACTTCATGACCACCAAAAAAGTGTCTGTTAACGATTACTTTGCCGGTGATGCGTGGGGTCTGGAATACTTCGCGGGTTACACCTTCCCGGTGGGTCAGTATGCGCTGAAATCCGTTCAGCCTTACTTTATGGGCGACCGTATTGAGTACGTGAATGGCCGTAACTACCTGCGTACCGACAACGGCGTGGGTATCAGCTTCCAGCTGGATTACGGTTTCCGTGTTGATTACGAACACGTATTCACTTCCAGCACCGACAATCTGGGTGATATGAACCTGGTTCGTCTGCGTTACGACTTCTAATCGAACGCCTGCCGCCCGATACGCTTGCGTTTATCGGGCCTAAGAGAGTTGTTGTAGGCCGGATAAGGCACTTGTGCCGACATCCGGCTTTTTCATGCCTTCTCACATTTAAAAACATACTCTGCAACATCATGAAATAATTTCAAGGACAGCAGGTTGTGATCTGTGTCATGTTAACAATCAGCCTGTTAACGGGCCAACAAGAACAACGCCGCAAGAACGGCGTGAGACATGACACCACAACGTTAAAATGGAGAGAATATGGGATTGCGTCAGAGTTTACGCGTCGCGACCGGGGCGCTGTTACTGGCCTGTGGATTACAGTTTGCTCATGCGAACAGTGACCCGCACACAATCGTGTTTGGCGTCGCGCCTGGGCCATACGGAGATATGGTGAAACAGGCCATTGCTCCGACGCTGAAAGAGAAAGGCTATAAGGTAGTGGTGCGCGAATTCAGCGACTACGTGCAGCCGAACATGGCGCTCTCCAACGGTAGCATTGATGCTAACCTGTTCCAGCATTCGCTCTACTTTGACAAATTCACCGCCGATAAAGGACTTAAGCTGAGTAAGCTGATTGTGGTCCCGACGGCCGGAATGGGGTTTTACTCACATAAAATCAAAAGCCTGGATGAGTTGAAAAAAGGGGATGTGATCACGCTCTCCAACGATCCCACCAACCTGGCTCGCGGTCTGCGTTTTCTGCAGTCTATTGGCCTTATCACCATCAAAGACAATATTGATCCAACTAAAGCCTCCGAGCGCGATATCGCCAGCAACCCGAAAGGGCTGGTGTTTAAACCGCTGGAAGCGGCACAGCTGCCACGTACGCTGGACGGTGTGACCGGTGCGCTGGTCAACGGTAACTTTGCCGTGGCGGCAAAAATGGATCTCGCCAGCGCCATCAAGCAGGAACACCTGGACGAAAATCTGAAAAATATCATCGCGGTACGCACTGAAGATGCGGATAAACCGTTCGCCAAAGATATTGTTGAGGCGGTGAAATCTCCGGCGTATCGCGCGGTGATCGACGATCCGCAAAATATCTACAGCGCCTTCCAGAAACCGGAATGGATGTCGGCAGCCCAATAATCGCTGCGCACAAGGGTTAACAGGGGCAGCGACGACTGCCCTTTTCGCATTTCTGAGGTGGCTATGATTGAGATAGAGAAAGTTTGCGTGGATTTTAGCGCAGGCCGTGGACCATCAACCCGGGCGGTTGATGACGTCAGCTTGCGCATCGGCGCAGGTGAGATATTTGGCATTGTCGGGACCAGCGGCGCGGGGAAAAGTACGCTGCTGCGTACCCTGAACGCCTTAACGCGTCCGAGCCAGGGAAGCGTTAAGGTGAACGGCGTAGAAATCTCTGCGCTGGAAGGCGCGCATCTCCGTAAAGCCCGTCAGCGTATCGGGATGATTTTTCAACATTTTAACCTGATGCATACCCGTACCGTGGCGCAAAATGTCGCCTTTAGCCTGAAGGCTGCCGGATGGGAGCGCAGTAAAATTGGCCCGCGCGTGAGCGAAATCCTGGCGCTGGTGGGGCTGTCAGACAAGGCGAACCGCTTTCCGGTTCAGCTCAGCGGCGGACAAAAGCAGCGTGTGGGTATTGCCCGTGCGATTGCCAATCACCCGGATGTGCTGCTGTGTGATGAACCTACTTCGGCGCTGGACCTCGAAACCTCAGCCACGATTCTGGCGTTGCTTAAGCAGATCAACCAACAGTTGGGGATCACGATCGTGCTGATCACTCACGAGATGAACGTGATCAAATCGATTTGCGATCGCGTGGCGGTGATGTCCGGCGGCAAGGTGGTGGAATCCGGTGAGGTGTTTGACGTTTTTGCTCACCCGCAGCACGCGTTCACGCAGCAGCTGGTGTCACATACCCTCAATTTGACGCTGCCCGAGCGTCTGCGCCAGCATCTGCCCGGCCAGTTGCTAAAAATTCTGTTCATCGGCGATTCGGCGGAACAGCCGGTGTTGTCAGAAGTGGCGGTTAAATTTGGCGTGGCAGTGAACATTCTGCACGGCAAAATTGAATATATTGGCGAACGTGCGCTGGGGATTCTGGTGGTGCAACTGACCGCGCCGCACAACCCTTCAGCGGTGGAAGTCGCCGTGGAACATATTCGTCAACGTACTGCACAGGTGGAGGTGATTCGTGGATGATTTATTGCCTGATTTAACGCTGGCGTTTAATGAAACTTTCCAGATGCTGAGCATCTCTACGGTGCTGGCGATTATTGGCGGTCTGCCGCTTGGTTTTCTGATTTTTGTCACCGACCGGCATTTATTCTGGCAAAACCGTTTTGTGTATCTGCTCAGCTCCGTGCTGGTGAATATCATTCGTTCGGTGCCGTTTGTGATCCTGCTGGTTCTGCTGCTGCCGCTAACCCAGTTTTTGCTCGGGAATACCATTGGCCCGATTGCGGCGTCGGTCCCGCTCTCAGTGGCGGCAATTGCCTTCTATGCCCGTCTGGTTGATAGCGCGCTACGTGAAGTCGATAAAGGGATTATTGAAGCGGCGGAAGCGTTTGGCGCCAGCCCGATGCGCATCATCTGCACCGTTCTGTTACCAGAGGCGAGCGCGGGTCTGCTGCGTGGGTTGACGATAACGCTGGTGAGTCTGATCGGTTACTCAGCGATGGCCGGGATCGTTGGCGGCGGTGGAGTCGGCGACCTGGCGATTCGCTTTGGTTATTACCGCTACGAAACCCAGGTCATGATTGTCACCGTGGTGGCGCTGATTATTCTGGTGCAGGTCGTTCAGGTGCTGGGTGACTGGCTGGCAAAACGCGCAGATAAGCGCGACAGACACTGATCACCGTGCGTTAAGCCAGTCGGCGACGTCCTGCCATGTGCCGCGAAAGACGATTTTCGCGGCTTTCTTTTCCAGCTGATAGCGATACATCGGGTCGTAATACTCGTTGAGCAACGGCACCAGCCAGCCCATATGGGCGTCGGTGCTGCCCGTTGCCTGCTGTTCGCGCAGAGCCACGTCTAGCAGGGTGGTCAGCTCGGCAAAACGTTGTAAACCCAGACGACGGCGGATAGCAAACAGGCCATGGTGCAGATACTCGCTGTACTCCTGCCAGCCCTGGCTCTCGCCATAAGCGTGGGTAAAATCGTGGTGCATCTTCACGAAATACTCTTCGCGCAGTCGCTCCAGACGACGCTCAAAAGGATCGTCCACCACCGCAATTGATGCCTGGACCATGCGCTCGCGCAGGCATTCGGGCAGATGATTAGCCCCGATCATGCGGCCTTCATCTTCCAGTACCCACAGACGTAAATCCTGACGGCTATCGGTTTTGAGCATTTCAACCGCCAGCAGGTTTTCAAAACTTGCCTGACTCAATTGAGGTTCAACGGTACGACCAAACGAGGAGCCGCGATGGTGCGCCAGACCTTCGAGATCCACACCGTTTGGCTGCTGTTGCACCAGCTGGGTTTTACCGTTCCCGGTACAGCCGCCAATTAAGACGATCGGCTTTTGTACTAATTCTTCAGTCAGCTGTATTACAGCCTGGCGCAGGGCTTTGTAACCGCCTTGTATCAGCGGATAGTCAATGCCGGACTCATGCAGCCACTGCTGCACAATGTGCGAACGTTGACCGCCGCGTGCGCAGCATAAATAACCCGTAGAATTTTGACGGCAGGTATCCAGCCAGGCGCTCATGCGCTGTTGACGGGTTTCACCCGAAACCAGTTGATGGCCAAGCGCGAGGGCAGCTTCAGGTCCCTGGCGCTTGTAACAGGTACCCACGGCGGCACGTTCGTCATCGTTCATTAAGGGAAGGTTGATTGCGCCCGGCATTGCGCCTTGCTGAAATTCGACGGGGGCGCGTACATCGATTAAAGGCGTACCGGCGAGCAAAATTGCGCGGTAGTCCGTTCCATCGTTCATGTTTGATCCTGAAAATACAAAACAGCAATGGAGGGGATTTTACGCGCCAGAGGAGGGACCGGGGAAGGATAAAATCAACTCCCCGGCATTAATGGCTTATTTCAGCTTTGACTGCGCCCAGATAATACCGCTGGCATATTCCGGCGGCAGCAGGGGGATAAGCGCTTCCAGCGTCGCGCTAAGGCGTGCGGTATCGCTGTCGCTCAGGTTCAGGTGACCCACCTTACGTCCTTCACGCACTTCTTTGTCATACCAGTGCAGACGCACCAGCGGCAGCTTCAGCCAGTCGTAGTTCAGGTCGCTACCAATCAGGTTTACCATCACCGAAGGGTGGTTCACCACCGGCGTTGGTAACGGCAGGTTGGTAATGGCGCGCAGGTGCAACTCAAACTGGCTGATGCTGGCGCCGTTTTGCGTCCAGTGCCCGCTGTTGTGCACGCGCGGAGCCAGTTCGTTAATCAGCAGACCTTCCGGGGTGATGAAACACTCCATCGCCATCACGCCGACATAGCCCAGCTCCTGCATGATGGCAGAGAGCATTGCTTCAGCCTGTTCCTGCTGTCTGGCGTTAGCCTGCGGGAATACCACGCTGGTGCGCAGAATACCGTCCTGATGCAGGTTATGGGTCAGCGGATAGAAAACGGTGCTGCCGTCATGCGCCCGAGCGCCAACCAGTGAGACTTCACCAGAGAAGTTGATTCCCCGTTCGACGATGCACTCGCCGTAGCAGTCGTCCGGCAGTTGCTCGGTTTCATTTGCGCGTAAACGCCACTGCCCACGTCCGTCGTAGCCGCCGACACGACGTTTCACAATCGCCAGCTCGCCGAGTTTGTCGAATACCGCAGACCATTCGCTTTTATCTGCCAGCAACTGCCACGGTGCAGTCGCCAGACCGAGCTTGTCAAAAAGCTGCTTTTGTGTCAGACGGTCGGCAATAATCGGGAAGACGTCGCGGTTAACAAACGCCGGGTGGCGTGCCAGTTCGCGGGTGAGTGCCGTTTCCGGCCAGCGCTCAATCTCAGCGGTAATCACGCTTTGCTGAAAAGGGACCGCAGCCGGTTCAGCGTCCAGCCCGACGGGCCAGACTGCTATGCCCAGTGGCTCACCGGCCTGGCGCAGCATGCGCCCTAGCTGTCCGTTGCCAAGTACACAGACCTGCTTCATTCGACACCTCGTGGGTCCGGGTTCTCCAGCACCTCATCGGTTTGCGCTTTGCGCCAGTCGTTCAGACGCTGATGCAATTCTTTATCGTGTGTAGCCAGAATTTGTGCTGCCAGCAGGGCCGCATTTGCCGCGCCCGCTTTGCCGATCGCCAGCGTGCCGACCGGAATACCGCGCGGCATTTGAACGATGGAGTAGAGGCTATCTACGCCACTCAGCGCTGCGCTTTGCACCGGAACACCGAGAACAGGCACCAGCGTTTTCGCCGCAATCATGCCAGGCAAATGCGCTGCGCCACCGGCCCCGGCAATAATCACCTGATAACCGTTCTCTTCAGCGCTTTCGGCGAAGCTAAACAGTTTGTCTGGGGTGCGGTGGGCGGAGACGACTTCAACATGATGTGGAACGTCCAGGATTTCGAAGATTTCGGCGGCGAACTGCATGGTAGCCCAGTCGCTTTTGGACCCCATCACGATGGCGACACGCGCCGGATTATTGCGGGAAGACATGCGTCTGAAAACTCCTGTGGTGCACTACACTCGACTTTTGAGGCCACAG
Source organism: Citrobacter sp. A316 (assembly GCF_002042945.1). Lineage (NCBI taxonomy): Bacteria > Pseudomonadati > Pseudomonadota > Gammaproteobacteria > Enterobacterales > Enterobacteriaceae > Citrobacter > Citrobacter sp. A316. Next base: position 24,558 of record NZ_MVFZ01000009.1, on the reverse strand, counting down.
AGAATAGCATAATTCACCGCCAAGGAAAACGATTGCGCGCTTTGCACTTCACTCTTCAAGCTGCCTCTTTGTTGGCTGCATCTGCTCACCCCAGTCACTTACTTTTGTAAGCTCCAGGGGACTCACAGACTTGCCGCCTCGATGCAACTCGAATAGTTTTGTGTAAAGAGGAACTGGGTATCTGCAGAATTAAAACGGAAATGCGATCAGTTCAACGTCGTCAGGGGTGACTTTGACCATCGAACCTTCGGTGTGCCATGCGCCTAATACCACGCGGAAAGCGGGTTGCTCATTGGCCGTAAGCTCATGGACGGCCGGGCGGTGGGTATGGCCGTGAATTAACCACTGAACCTGATGTTTTTCCATCTCGCTAATCACGGCCTGCGGATTCACATCCATGATCTCCAGTGACTTGCTACTGTTAGCCGCTTTGCTGTTGGCGCGCATTTTCGCAGCGATTCGCTGGCGAACGAACAGCGGCAGGGCGAGGAACAGCTTCTGTAACCAGGGTTGATGCACTTTGGCGCGAAACGCCTGATAGCCTGCGTCGTCGGTGCATAAGGTGTCGCCATGCATGATCAGCACCTTGCGGCCATACAGGTCGAGCACTTTTTCTTCGGGAAGCAAGGTCATGCCGCTCGCACGGGCAAAACGTTTGCCGAGCAGAAAATCACGGTTGCCATGAATAAAAAAGCAGGGAACGCCGGAATCAGCCAGTGATTTTATCGACGCGGCCATTTCACGGTGCAGCGGATTAGGATCGTCGTCGCCAATCCAGGCTTCAAACAGGTCGCCAAGAATGTATAGCGCATCGGCCTTTCGCGCATCACCGGCTAAAAAACGCAGAAAACCGGCGGTGATCGCCGGTTCTTCTGTGCAGAGGTGAAGATCTGCAATAAACAGTGTCGCCACGATTACTCGCTGACGGTCACGTTTTCGATGATAACGTCTTCTTTTGGCACGTCCTGATGCATACCGCTGCGACCAGTGGAAACGCCTTTGATTTTATCAACCACGTCCATGCCTTCAACAACTTCAGCAAACACGCAGTAACCCCAACCCTGCATGCTTTCGCCGGAGAAGTTCAGGAAGTCGTTGTCTGCAACGTTGATGAAGAACTGTGCGGTTGCGGAGTGCGGAGCCTGAGTACGCGCCATCGCCAGCGTACCACGGGTGTTTTTCAGACCGTTGTTCGCTTCGTTTTTGATCGCTTCTTTCGTGGCTTTTTGCTTCATGCCTGGCTCGAAACCGCCGCCCTGGATCATGAAACCGTTAATAACACGGTGGAAAATGGTGTTGTTGTAAAAACCTTCGCGGCAGTAGTCCAGGAAGTTTTTAACTGTTTCAGGCGCTTTATCATCAAACGTTTTGATTACGATATCGCCGTGATTAGTGTGGAAAGTAACCATTTTTGCATCCTGTTCCGATAGATTGGTGCTTCGACCCCGTCAAGGGTCAGAGTTAGGGGTGTGTTATAGCATAACCGCAAGCTGCGATCACCTCGCAAAGTGTGCTGCTTCCGGTCTAAATTATGGGTATTATACAGACTTTACTATCCACACACGTCTACACGGAATCTTCGATGTTAAAAATCTTTAATACACTGACGCGCCAAAAAGAGGAATTCAAACCTATTCATGCCGGGGAAGTCGGCATGTACGTGTGTGGTATTACCGTTTACGATCTCTGTCATATTGGCCACGGACGTACCTTTGTTTCTTTCGACGTCGTCGCGCGCTATCTGCGCTTCCTCGGCTATAAGCTGAAGTATGTGCGTAACATTACCGATATTGATGACAAAATCATCAAGCGTGCGAATGAAAACGGCGAAAGCTTTGTGGCGTTAGTCGACAGAATGATCGCGGAAATGCACAGCGATTTCGACGCGCTGAATATTCTGCGCCCGGACCTGGAGCCGCGTGCTACGCATCATATCGCTGAAATTATCGAAATCACTGAGCAGCTGATTGCCAAAGGTCACGCTTACGTTGCTGATAACGGCGACGTGATGTTCGACGTGCCGACTGACCCGAACTACGGCCAGCTGTCACGCCAGGATCTGGATCAGCTGCAGGCCGGCGCGCGCGTTGACGTGGTTGATGTGAAGCGCAACCCGATGGACTTCGTGCTGTGGAAAATGTCCAAAGAAGGCGAGCCGAGCTGGCCGTCTCCGTGGGGCGCGGGCCGTCCGGGCTGGCACATCGAATGTTCTGCGATGAACTGCAAGCAACTGGGCAACCATTTCGATATTCACGGCGGCGGTTCGGACCTGATGTTCCCGCACCATGAAAACGAAATCGCTCAGTCCACCTGTGCGCATGACGGTGAGTACGTTAATTACTGGATGCACTCCGGGATGGTGATGGTTGACCGCGAGAAAATGTCCAAATCGCTGGGCAACTTCTTTACCGTTCGCGACGTGCTGAAATACTACGACGCCGAAACCATTCGCTACTTCCTGATGTCTGGTCATTACCGTAGCCAGTTAAACTACAGCGAAGAGAACCTCAAGCAGGCGCGTTCTGCGCTGGAGCGTCTGTATACCGCGCTGCGCGGCACCGACAAATCCGTTGCTCCTGCTGGTGGCGAAGCCTTTGAAGCGCGCTTTATTGAAGCGATGGACGATGACTTCAACACCCCGGAAGCCTACTCGGTGCTGTTTGATATGGCGCGTGAAGTTAACCGCCTGAAGGGTGAAGATATGGCGGCGGCTAACGGCATGGCTGCGCATCTGCGTAAGCTGTCGAGCGTACTGGGCCTGCTGGAACAGGATCCAGAAGCGTTCCTGCAAAGCGGTGCGCAGGCGGATGACGGTGAGATTGCTGAAATTGAAGCGTTAATCCAACAGCGTCTGGATGCACGTAAGGCGAAAGACTGGGCGGCAGCTGACGCCGCGCGTGACCGTCTCAACGAGATGGGCATCGTGCTGGAAGACGGCCCGCAGGGTACCACCTGGCGTCGTAAGTAACTCTGTAATGCCCGGTGATGCCTACGCTTACCGGGCGTACAAAAGAGCGAGTGTAGGCCGGATAAGACGCAGCGCGTCGCATCCGGCAGATTAATATTTTCGATACCACCACAGCACACCCATCATTACGATCCCCGGCAGCCATACCCACATCAACTCCGACATGATCACCTGGTGCCCGTACGGCGTGGCATAGCGTGATAGCGCAAATGGGGCGACTTTAATCACCTGCCATGGCGCGAAGAAGCGCTCATCCGACCACGGCCACAGCCAGCCGACGCCTTTGCCGCCGGTGGTGACAGAATCCAGCAGACTGTGTGACAGCAGTGAAACCGTCAGGAATAGCCAGCAGCGAATCAATCCCGCCTTAAACCATCGTCGGCCAATCAACACGCAGAGCAGCGGTACCACGAAGGCGAACAGCAGTGAGTGGGTAAATCCCCGGTGACCAAACACGTTGCCGTAGGCGACACCGAGTTTAAATGACAACACGTCGGCATCTGGCAGCATGGCCAGAACGACGCCAGCAAACAGTAATCGTGGGGGGATGACTTTAAGTCCGAGACCTAAGCCTAAACAGAGCGGAACGGCCGCGTGCGTAACGATAGTGGGCATGATGATCGCTTCGTGTGGAAAAACAACATGCTAACAGTTCACTGTGAAGCGGGGATGAAGTCATTATCTGAAAACGAGAGGGGAAAGTGGCCGGATACGGTGTTAACCTCATCCGGCACTTAGGGTCACGCTACGACGTTAATGCTGTGGCCTTCAAAGCTGACGGTCTGTCCGGCAACGATTTTGCAGCGTTTACGCGTTTCAACAACGCCATCGACCTTCACTAACCCTTCGCCAATAGCAATTTTTGCCTGGGCGCCGCTTTCGCTCCAGCCTTCCAACTTCAGCAAATCGCAGAGTTCAACGTGTGGGTGTTTACCCAGTGAAAATGTGGCCATCTTAAACGTCCTTTACATCATGATATTCAACACACGCCTGCAGCGTGTTTTCGATAAGTGTGGCGACCGTCATTGGGCCTACGCCGCCGGGGACCGGCGTGATATATGACGCACGTGCGGCTGCATCGTCAAAGACCACATCGCCAACAACCTTACCATTCTCCAGACGGTTGATGCCGACATCAATCACAATCGCGCCTTCTTTGATCCACTCACCAGGAATAAAGCCTGGTTTACCGACGGCAACAATCAGCAGGTCAGCATGTTCTACGTGGCGGCGCAGATCTTTGGTGAATCGGTGGGTGACGGTGGTGGTGCAGCCAGCCAGCAGTAGCTCCATACTCATTGGGCGACCGACAATATTCGAGGCGCCAATGACCACGGCATTCAGACCGTAGGTATCAATGTTGTAACGCTCAAGCAGGGTAACAATACCGCGCGGAGTACATGGGCGCAGGCGCGGCGCGCGCTGGCACAGACGACCGACGTTATACGGGTGGAAACCGTCAACGTCTTTATCTGGCGCAATACGTTCCAGGACTTTCACGTTGTCGATACCCGCCGGCAACGGCAGCTGTACCAGGATACCGTCGATGGTGGCATCTGCATTGAGCGTATCGATCAGCTCAAGAAGCTCCGCCTCGCTGGTGGTTTCAGGCAGGTCATAGGAGCGGGAGACAAACCCCACTTCGTCACAGGCTTTGCGTTTACTCGCAACATAAATCTGCGAAGCCGGGTTGCTACCTACCAGCACAACAGCCAGGCCTGGGGCGCGTAATCCAGCCGCTAAACGCGCCTGAACTTTTTGAGCAACCTCAGAGCGCACCTGCTGCGCAATCGTTTTACCGTCAATAATCTTTGCTGCCATCAGAGAGAGAATTCCGTCTGTTACGTTAAACCGAAGGGGATGCCACTATTTTGTCAGAAGCGGGGCGTGCTGTCAGTTTTCGTTTGCGTTTTTACGTGCGATAACGGGCGTCATGGTCAGAGAATGGGATCAGCACAGGGGCTGAAGTCCCCCAGATAATTAATGAGCATGCGAATTAAAATTAACGTGAATGAAACAATTCATCACCCTGGTGTTTTCAGGGGTAATGCGCCATAAACCAGTCTGTTACGTACCTTTATGGGAGGATTTAAGTAATATTTACCCAGATTTTTCCTAGGTCCCAATAAGAATTGGCCAGGGCCAATAAAAGGATTTGCAGGTATTTTTCATTAATTGAAATGTTTAATTTAACCCTGTGACGAATAGTCATATTCGCGAAGATTAATTAGTGAATCAAATACTCAGGAGAGTTGGGGTAAAAGGTTAGCTAATTCTCTTGCGATATATATCTTTACAGGATGCAGAGATAATTAGCCTGACATTTAATGTCGATAATGATTCAAACGGATCCCGCAGGATGCCGGAGCCGGATGTATGTAATTCAAGGGAAATCCATGAAACGTAAATTAATGACCTCTTCTGTTATTGCCAGCCTGATGTTAGTTGCAGGTGCAGCGGTTGCAGCCGATCCGGTAAGCGTTAGCGGCGGTACTGTGCATTTTGAAGGTGAACTGGTCAATGCAGCCTGTGCAGTCAGTACTCAGTCATCCGATCAGGTTGTCACCTTAGGCCAGTATCGTACCGCCAGTTTTACCGCAGTTGGCGATACAACGGCGCAAATTCCGTTCTCAATCGTGCTGAACGACTGTGATCCGAAAGTTGCCGCAACCGCAGCCGTGGCTTTCTCTGGTCAATCCGATATTACCAACAACAACCTGCTGGCTGTCACTTCTGCAGACAACGGTACCACTGCCAGCGGTGTCGGGATTGAAATTCTGGACAATACGTCCACCGCGCTGAAGCCGGATGGAGCCACCTTCTCTACCGCTCAGGCACTGGTAGAAGGGACCAACACCCTGCGTTTCTCTGCGCGTTATAAAGCCACAGCCACCAGCGCTACGCCGGGTCAGGCAAATGCCGACGCAACGTTCATCATGAAGTACGAATAAGCCGTTTTGATTTGCGCAAGGATGCAGTGCGCCTCACTGGATGAGGCAATTTCCGGGGATGATGAAGGATGCGGCAGATGATGGGGAAAGGCGTGGCGCTGGCGGGAATGCTGTGCGTACTGCCTGTGTTTGCACATACGGTAATACTGGAAAGTGGCCGCCTTCACTTACGGGGGCAGCTCGTCAATGGTGCCTGTACGGTCGCTACCGACAGCCAAAATTTGCGGGTGCAAATGGGGCAGTATCGCACCAATGCTTTCTCCGGGACGGGAAGCTTTGCCTCTACCAGCGTGCCGTTTTCACTGCGCTTAACGTCATGCAGCTCCGATGTTTATGACCACGTTGGGATTGCGTTTGCAGGTGTGACGCCAGCGGAAGATCCGCAGGTTTTTCTTGCCAGTGGCGATTCTTCTGCGGCTTCGGGGATCGGTCTGGCGTTATTTGATGAGCGCCAACGGCAAATTATTCCGAATGCGCTGCCGCTTCATTATGCGCCGATTATAACGCAAGAGATGACGTTTCATTTCACTGCTCGTTATCGGGCTGTCTCGGAAAATATAACGCCGGGAACGCTTCGTTCAGACGTGTGGTTTACGTTGGTTTATCCCTGATTTATTTCCCAACGATAATCACACCAAAGGTATTTGTAGCTATGTTTAATTATCTAAAATCAGGTTTTATCCTTTTACTGGTCTTATTTCCTGTTGCCAGTGTTCAGGCTGCCGGAGGCATTGCATTAGGCGCTACCCGCGTTATTTATCCAGCTGATGCCAAACAAACGTCCCTGTCTATTAGCAATAGTGATACCAAAGAACGTTACCTGGTCAATTCATGGATCGAGAATAGCGCAGGCGTTAAAGAAAAATCGTTTGTGGTTACGCCTCCGTTGTTTGTCAGCGAACCCAAAAGCGAAAACACGCTGCGTATCATCTATGCAGGTGTTCCGCTGCCCAAAGATCGTGAGTCGCTGTTCTGGATGAACGTGAAAGCCATTCCGTCAGTCAATAAAAACAGCCTCGAGGGTAAAAACGTTCTGCAACTGGCGATTTTGTCCCGCATCAAGCTTTTTGTCCGTCCGAATAATCTGCCGCAAATTCCGGAAGATGCGCCTGGGATGCTGAAATTCTCCCGAACCGGCAACCACCTGAAAATCAATAATCCGTCAGCGTATTACGTCACCCTGGTCAATCTCAACGTGGGGAACTCGAAGATCGACAACGTGATGGTTGCGCCGAAAAGTGATGCGCAGGTCCTGTTACCAACGGGCGTTCAGGGCAACGTCACGTTCCAGACGGTCAATGATTATGGCGCCGTGACCCCGGCCAAAACGGTTAGCGTGCGTTGAGATAACGATGAATAAGACAACGTATTTTCCTGGCCTGTTACCGGGGGTTACGCCACCGCTGGCGGGGGTGGCGTTGTCCACGCTGGCGGCGCTCTTTCCCTCTTTAAGCCATGGGGAAAGCTATTTTAATCCGGCCTTTTTATCTGCGGATACGGCAACCGTGGCAGATTTGTCACGTTTTGAAAAAGGTAATCATCAGCCTGAAGGCGTTTATCGTGTGGATATCTGGCGCAACGATGAGTTTGTTGCCACTCAGGATATACGTTTTACGACCAGCGCGGGAAAAGCCGGGGAGAAGTCCGGTGGGCTGATGCCGTGTTTTGGACTCGACTGGGTGAAGCGCCTTGGCGTTAATATTGCCGCGTTTCCGGCACTCAGTAAGGAGCCGAACGATACCTGTATCAATCTACCTGAGGCGATTCCAGGCAGCGAGATTGCATTTGATTTTTCTACCCTGCGCTTAAACGTCAGCCTGCCGCAGGCGTCAATGTTAAACAGCGCGCGTGGCTATATTCCGCCAGAGGAGTGGGATGAAGGGATCCCGGCTGCTCTGGTCAACTACAGCTTTACCGGCAGCCGCGGCAGTGACACTGACAGCTATTTCTTAAGTATGCTCAGTGGCCTGAACTATGGCCCCTGGCGCTTGAGAAATAACGGCGCATGGAGCTATTCCAAAGGTGACGGATACCACTCGCAAAGCTGGAAAAACATCGGTACATGGCTTCAGCGCGCGATTATCCCGCTGAAGGGTGAACTGGTGATGGGCGACAGCAACACCGGTAACGACGTTTTTGACAGCGTCGGATTTCGCGGGGCGCGGCTCTATTCCTCAGACAGTATGTATCCCGACAGCTTACAGGGCTACGCGCCTACCGTTCGCGGTATTGCGCGCACCGCAGCGAAACTCACCATCCGTCAGAATGGCTATGTGATTTATCAAAGCTATGTTTCACCGGGCGCTTTCTCGATAACCGATCTCAACCCGACGTCATCCAGCGGTGACCTTGAGGTGACGGTGGACGAAAAGGACGGCAGCCAACAGCGCTATACGGTGCCGTACTCCACGGTTCCCCTGTTACAACGAGAAGGGCGTTTCAAATACGACGTGGTTGCCGGGGATTTTCGCAGCGGCAATAGCCAGCAATCTTCACCGTTCTTTTTCCAGGGAACATTAATTGCCGGGTTACCTGAGGGCTACACCGCATACGGTGGTACACAGTTGGCCTCACGTTACACGGCGGTAGTTTTAGGTACAGGCCGAAACCTGGGGGACTGGGGGGCGGTTTCTGTGGATTTAACCCATGCGCGCAGCCAGCTGGCGGATGACAGTACGCACCAGGGGCAGTCTCTGCGTTTTCTGTATGCAAAATCGCTGAACAACTTTGGCACTAACTTCCAGCTGTTGGGATATCGCTACTCAACGCGTGGCTTCTATACCCTCGACGATGTCGCGTATCGCAGCATGGAAGGCTATGAGTATGAATACGACAGCGAAGGCAATCGCCACGACGTGCCCGATGTGAAGAGCTACCACAATCTGAGTTACAGCAAAAAGGGCCGCTTCCAGATTAACATTTCGCAGAACCTGGGAGACTACGGATCGCTGTATGTCTCGGGCAGTCAGCAAACGTACTGGAACACCTCAGACACCAATACCTGGTATCAGGTGGGCTATGCCAGCGGCTGGCAGGGGATTAGCTATTCATTCTCCTGGTCGTGGAATGAGTCGGTAGGCATCTCTGACACAGACCGTATTCTGGCATTCAATATGTCAGTGCCGTTCAGCCTGCTAAGCGGACGGCGCTACTCGCGTGATAACGCGCTCGATCGCACCTACGCCACCTTTAATGCCAACCGCAACAGCAACGGACAAAACAGTTGGCAGAGCGGGATCGGCGGCACGTTACTGGATGGACGTAACCTGAGCTACAGCGTGAATCAGGGCCACAGCAGCACCAACGGCTACAGCGGAAACGCCAGCGCCAACTGGCAGGCGGCTTATGGCACGCTGGGCGTGGGATACAACTACGATCGCGATCAGCATGACTACAACTGGCAGCTCTCCGGCGGCGTAGTGGGGCATGCGGACGGTATTACGCTCAGTCAGCCGCTGGGGGATACCAACGTGCTGGTTAAAGCGCCTGGCGCGCAGGGCGTGCGGATAGAAAACCAGACCGGCGTGCAAACCGACTGGCGTGGATACGCGGTGATGCCGTACGCCACCGTTTATCGCTATAACCGCGTCGCGTTAGATACTAATTCAATGAACAACAATACCGATGTGGAAAATAACGTTAGCAGCGTCGTGCCAACGCAAGGGGCATTGGTGCGAGCGGCGTTTGATACGCGTATCGGTGTGCGGGCGCTGATAACCGCGAAATATGCAGGTAAACCTGTGCCATTTGGCTCCGTTGTGCGTGAAAACAACAGCGGCGTGACCAGTATGGTGGGTGAAGACGGGCAAATCTACCTGAGCGGCTTGCCGCTAAAAGGCGAATTACTGATCCAATGGGGGGAAAGCGCTAACGCTCGCTGCGTGGCGCACTATGCCTTGCCTGAGGAGAGTCTGAAACAGGCGGTGACGCTCACGAACGTGACGTGCGAATCTCCAACGGCACGACAGGAATAATACGATGAAACGACAAACGGGTTTGTTACTGGGATGCGCTTTACTGCTGATGGCCCATTCGTCCTGGGCGACGGTCTGCCAAAACTCGAATGGTACACCAACGGATGTTTTTTACGATCTGTCTAACGTCTTTAACAGCAGCAACAACCAGCCAGGACAGGTGGTGACATTACCGGAAAAATCGGGATGGATTGGCGTTAATGCTACCTGTCCGGCCGGGACGACGGTGAATTACACCTATCGAAGCTACGTTACGGAACTCCCTGTGCAAAGTACAGAAAATGGTTTTCAGTACCTGAAACTCAATGACTACCTGCTGGGAGCCATGAGCATCACCGACAGCTATGCCGGGTTGTTTTATCCTCCGCGCAATTATATCCGTATGGGGACTCACCCTAACGTATCTAAGCAGCAGCCTTTTGGCGTAATGGATTCAAAGCTGGTGTTTAAACTCAAAGTGATCCGCTCGTTTATTAACATGGTGCCGATCCCTCGGCAGACGATGTTCAGCGTTTATGTCACGACCAGTACCGGAGATGCGCTAAGCACGCCGGTTTACACCATCAGCTACAGCGGCAAGGTGGAGGTTCCACAAAACTGCGAGGTGAATGCCGGGCAGATTGTCGAGTTTGATTTTGGTGATATTGGTGCATCGTTGTTTAGCAAGGCGGGAGCAGGAAACCGGCCCGAAGGCATTAATCCGCAGACCAAAACGGTGGCGATAAAATGTACCAACGTCGCCGCACAGGCTTACTTAACCATGCGCGTAGAGGCCGAGAAAGCCAGCGGGCAAATGATGGTATCGGACAATCCCGACTTAGGATTTATTATCGCCGACAAAACCGGTAGACCGCTGACGCCCAATAATTTGTCCAGCACTATTCCGTTTCAATTGGATGATAACGCCGCTGCAAGCGTGAGTATTCGGTCATGGCCGGTCAGCGTGACGGGCAATAAGCCCACCGAAGGACCTTTTACAGCCCGTGGCTATCTGCGAGTAGATTATGACTAACAAGCAAACGCCAACTGCATGGGCATTTCTGATGATGCTGCCCATACTGACATTCACTTCGTTGTGCCATGCGTCCTCGTCGCTGGGGGAAATCAATATTGAACTACACGGTAACGTGGTGGACTTTACCTGCGCGGTGATTGCCAGTGACAGCAATAAGTCGGTTGAATTGGGCACCTGGCCAACAAAACAGCTGCAGACCAGCGGGGATACCACTCAACCGGTCGCGTTTACGCTAAAGCTGGAAGGCTGCCCGCCAGGGTCCGCCTCGATAACGTTTTCGGGTACTCCGGCCCCTGGCACGACGTTGCTGGCGCTTGACGATGCGGTGATGGCGCAAAAGGTAGCGATCGAACTGCACGACAGCGACCGTACGCGATTACCGCTCGAACAGGCCAGCCAGACCGTGGGGATTGATGAGAACGGCAATGCCACGCTGACCTTTTTCGCCAATTATATCGCGTTAGCAGATGGGGTTCAGCCTGGCCTCGCCAGGGCTGATGCCACGTTTATGATTAACTATAACTAATCAATGCGCGGATAAAACGCTCCCGAACGATATCTCGCCGGGAGTGCTATTACATTAATTCATGCATTTTTGCGTAATCGATCAGCTCAACGATGGTGTGCAATCCTAGCTTTGAGTAGATATTCGCCTTGTGAGCGCTAATCGTTTTATTGCTGAGTAACAGCTGCTCAGCAATTTCCTTATTGGACAGCCCGTTTGCCAGATAACGCAAAACCGTAACTTCGCGATTAGAAAGCGGCATGTCATTCAATACACCTTTTTTCATATTTATATTGTTAATGAAGTTAAGGGTGTCTGAAGGGAAAAAAGAATATCCCGATAAAATCATTTTTACCGCATTGTAGATATCATTCAAATCCTTTCGTTTACTGACAAACCCATTTGCACCCGCCCGGATAGCACGCCCGGCATAAAAAGACTCCGATTTAGAGGACAGAAACAGTACCCGAGTTTTCTCCTGCAGAGACTTTATTCTCTTGAGTAATGTAAATCCATCTGAACCAGGTAGTTCAATATCCAGAATGACAAGATCGACGGGGTACGTGCGCAGGTGCTCTATTGCCATACGGCTGTCATCGGTTTTCAACACAACCTGGATATTACTGTTTTTTTCGAGTAGTACTTCTATCGACATTCTGACAATAGGGTGTTCGTCCATAATGATAACGGATGCTGGTTTCATTGTTGTATGCCTCAAACTGTTTGCGTATCTTGCGAATTTGATAAAACATCAGGCGTTATAATATTGTCAAATAGCCAAGGGTTGTTCTGAGGGAGAGTCGAATAAATATTATGTCATCCTTGTTTATTCGGTTGTTCTTCTGCAGAACAATGAATTTGCGGAAAATCCATTTCACACCGGGAAAGCTAACAATTAATCAGGAAACTATGGGGATTATACCTGCTCTGTTCTTTCGGAAAAGACTTACGACATCCAGGTTGTTAATGTCAGTTAGGATGTTCTAAAAGATCCAGATGTGTTAATGACTATTGGCATTATTTTACTGCCGTTTGAATTATGGCAGACTGAAAAAAATTTTTAAATGGTAAAAACAATACAATAAACTAATTGTTTAGGATTTGTTAAGGTGAGAATGAGGCTATTTGTGGTGATATGCGCAGAATCAGTATGGTTTACTGGGATGGTGGAAGTTGACATAATACCAGGAATAGTTGTAAATATTAAATAGTTGTGAAATTTGGATCTTTTGTCTCATATTAAAATAAGTAATTTCCTAAAAAATCTTATGGCACATAGGGTTAGGGTGTTAAATTAAATGAGCGGTAGTAACACTGAGGCGACGTATCAGGTGCAAAAAACGCTGCCGATTTGGTAATCCCAAGTGTGTGATCAACTGGTTCAGACGATAGATGATGCGGTGGTAGGGGCGAGTTTGTAACAAAGCAATCTCTTTTAAGGAGTTACCTTGTAAAAGTAATGCCACCATCTCCCAATCGAGCTGGTTTATGTGCCTGGTGTGAATATAGTTAAGGACTGGCGATAATAAAGCGCGGCGCATCTCCGGAAGGTGCAGGCTACGTGACAAGATATAAAATGGACCGGACAAAGAAATAAAAGGGATTAGGTCTTCATCATGTCGGGAAAGCAATATGAAGATTTGGATGTTATTCCGCGGTTTAATTAGTTGACGCAAATACTCCAGAACATCAAAATAAGAGATTGTTAAACCTTCCATATCAACCACTAACTGACTAATTACCGACTCTCGCAGGCTGACTTTGACCGATTCAATGGTCTGGAAGATCGCGGTATGTGCACCTGAAAATAAATGTCGACCCAGCGCATAGGCAAGATAGTAATCTGTCGTAATAATCGCCTGAGATATAGTGTCACTCGGTAATGTGTATTCGAGTTTTTGCGTCAGATACTCAAGTTGGTCAAATACCTGTGATGTATAGTGAGGATATTGCCAGGTACAGTTAGTGTTTCGTATACGGCGATGTCGGTCCCGGCGTTTTGCGCTGTGCATCCTTTTCCATTCCATTTCTGTTGCGGCAGGTCTGGATAAGTTGCTGGCTATAAACATCCCTGACCCAAATTTTCTCCAGCGTAAAGGCGAGTTTCCTTGTGCTGTTGGGTTTCAATGCTTCAGCAATCATCAGACTGGCAATTGCGTATCCCATCAGAATAATCTGCCGGAAGTTTTCTGATGTCTTACTCAATGCCAAAAAAGTCGTTTTATCCAGTTCAACCTCTCTATGGGATTAGATAAAATATTACCGGGTGTGTCTTTTTGTTACCCCGGAAATAGTAAGCCAAGATTATTCTGGCAGCATGGAGATAGGTACAGTAGGTGCCGATACTTAATTGGTGATGAGATTTTTCGCAATAAAAAATCAGGCAGAGAGATGCCACCTAATTTTGTAGAAAGTTCAGATGTGCCCGGATGTATCTTAAGAATTGCTGATCGTTTTTCACATGCAGCTTTTTCATAATGCTGCGGCGGGTGGCTTTGGCGTGAATTTCGCTTACCGAGAGCAAGTGAGCCGTTTCGGCTAAGGTATAGCCGCTGGCGAGAAACATTAAGAACTGGCGTTCTGCGATGGAAAAATTGCGGGTGGTACAGTAATGGCAGATAGTTGCGGGCACGTTGTTGCGCAGCGCACGTTTTTGCAGGATGAGGACTAATTTTTTAGTCATTTCCTCAACGTCATCTTCCCGATAGATCAGCGGTAACATGTACAGGCAGGGCCGGAACATCAGCTTATCTTTATCGTTTCTGTTGCAGATGACAACCCGGTGTTGGCGGCGGGTATGGACCGGAATCTGATAGCAATCGGCGCTGAGCCAATCTTCATCCAGGGAAATAAATGCGATGTCAGCGCGATCGATATCCTCGACTGGCAAAAAGCAAATCTCCTGATGCCACTGATTTGCCAGATGGGAGATGATGATTTTCAGCCCGTGTTCGAAGTGACTGTTTTCTTCCTTGATGGCGATACTTAACATTAAAGAGTTCCTGAACCGCTGGAGATGGGATAAAGGAATGTTAAGCAAAATCATAAATATTCTAAATACATGTATCCCTAAATCTGATGTTTTGCGGGCTGAGTTGTTACCAGGTGATTTCCTGGATACCCTTGAACGAGCAGAAAAAATCAACATTCGTACACTTCGCCAGCAACTGAAACAAAAGGCATTGACTCAGCAGACGCTGACCGTATAATTCACGCGTTTCATCTGCATGAAGTAATCACTTCGCAATGCGCCCTTAGCTCAGTTGGATAGAGCAACGGCCTTCTAAGCCGTAGGTCGTAGGTTCGAATCCTACAGGGCGTACCATTCAAAGTCAGTCCCTATGCTCAGCTTCAACGTACCGTTACGCGCGGGACGGTTTTTCTTTTTCCAGCCAACGTTCTACCTCATAAAGACTTTGTTGGATCTCCTCTCTGAGTGAAAAATCAGCCAACGGCTGCTGTTCAAGTGCTGTACACATCGTGCAGGCTGAGCGCATTCCCATGCTGGCGCAGCTGCTTTTGAGCTGATGTGCCAGACGTTTTATCTGCTCGTGCTCATTTAAATCGCGCGCCGCCTCAATTTCATCTAATAAAGGAAGGGCGTGTTGCTTAAAGAGCGCTAACCATTCGTACACCTTTTGCCATCCCATGGCCTGGATATCTCCAGTCAATTGCTGAAAATCTAACCGTTTGTTGTCATTTTCTGATGCAAGCGGGAGAGGCGCACTACCGTGTAGATAATGCGTAATAAGTCGACTGAGTTCGTCCTGAGGAACCGGTTTTTGAATAATGCCGAGGAACAGGGTGCTGGTTCTTTGGCTGAGCGTTTCATCGATGACGTGTGCGCTAAAGCCGATCAGGCTAAGTGCCGGATAGTCGTGGGCTAACTGCTGCGCCAGCGTGATCCCGTCGATATCAGGAAGATCGAAATCAACCAGAGCAGCATGAAAGCTGGCATTTTCCCGCAGCAGGCGTAACGCCTCCGCGGCACAGTCGGCAGCGGTGACCTGTGCGCCATTGAGGGTGAGCATTTCAGCACTGATACGTTGTGTAAGAGGATTATCCTCGATAAGCAATAAGCGTAAGCCCTGTAACGATATGGCCCGCAGAACGGATTTCTCTACCGGCATCGCGCCAGCCCGCAATGGCAGACGCAGCTGGAAACAACTCCCGACGCCAGGTGTGCTGGTGACGCTCAGCTCTCCCTGCATTGCCTGGGCGAGACTGGCACTGATGGTTAGTCCGAGTCCGGTTCCACCTCGTTTACCGCTTACCTGAACAAACGGCTGAAAAATATCGTGCTGGCGGGCAGGATCAATTCCACATCCCGTATCTTCAACTTCGATGTACCAGTTTTTGCCCTCACATCGGCTACGCAGGATGATGTGTCCCCGATCGGTAAAGCGCAGTGCGTTGTTTAATAAATTAGTAATGATTTGCCGGATGCGGCGCGGATCGCCACGTAGGGAAGCGGGAACGTCATCAGCAAAATCCGCAACCAGCACGACCGGGCGACCAGCAACGCGGCTGTTCATGAGTTGAAGCGTACTTTCCAGCAAGGGTTTGGGTTCAAAAGGCTCATCGCCTATCGCCACATTTTTTCCACCGGCTTCGATGGCGGAATAGTCGAGGATATCGTTGAGGATGGTCAGCAAAGACTCACCCGAGTCGGTGATGGCGCGTAGATTTTCCCGATGCTGTGCCAGGGCGGGATTGTCTGAGAGCAACTGCGCAGTGCCGAGGATACCATACAGCGGGGTGCGTATTTCATGGCTCATGGCGGCAAGAAAAGCCGATTTTGCCCGGTTAGCTTTTTCGGCTTCTGCACGGGCCTGTCGGTGTTCAGATACCATAGAGCGCAGCTCGGCGGTGCGAGCTTTAACCTGGGCGGCCAGATGTTCGCGATGGCTATTGAGGGCGTGAACGCTGCCGCGAAAGGCATCCATCAACCGCCCGATGGTATCCAGTTCACGAACGCCTGCGGTTTCCGGGAATGGGGAGTCAATATCCCCCTCAAGCAGACGCTGTAACGCCTGGGTTTGCTGAGCCAGTGGGCGTGTGACTGAGCGATAAACCACACGCCAAAGTATAAGAATCAGCAAACATAAGGACACGCCACCTAACAGCAGGAGCAAGTGTTGCCCACGCTGGCTGGCCTGTTTGAGATGCGCCAGTCCGCTTTGATTGCGTTGGCCGATGATTTCTACCAACTGGCTGACTTCGCTACTGAAACGGGTAAATTGCTCGATATTATTCTGCGATAAGATCTGCAATTGGGTGGTGATGTCATTATCCTGGCGATACAGGGCCAGCAGTTCGTCATAACGGCTAATCGTACTCACGGCGTCGGCAACCTGAGTGCACACCACCGGATCTTCGATACGGATTTGTCGGCGGTGAAGTACTCTGACGGCGGCATTTAGCTGGCTTTCCAGCGCCGCGAGGTTATTCTGCGCCTGGTTATTCCCCAGGTTCATGACCATTTGCTGCACGCGTAGCGCACTCAGACGCAGTTCATTCATCTGGTTATAATATTCCAGATCGATATCGATGAGCCTGTCCAGCGCGTGTTCAGCGGCCTGCCCCTGATGGCTCTCAATCAAATCGTAAATGCTGGCCTGTGTCGCACCCGCCGACGTGGCGGCATTACTGGCCTGACCGCGTGCCATTTCGGCAACGTCAGCGGTGGCCTCAATAATTTGCTGGCTGAGTTGTTGCTGTTGAATGCGTAATTTCAGGCGTTCGCCAACCATCTCCCCTTGATGGCTTAACGACCGGGCGATTTCTTTCTCCTGCTGTTCAATGGCAGAAGTATCAAAGTCCTGTTCACGAAGGGTTTTGAGTAATGTGGTAATTTTCAGACTCTGGGCGGTTAGCATTCTCCCCTGAGCCAGCCACATGTTTTCATTGTCTGCGGTGGTCAGATTTTGTGCGGAAAACAGTTCCCAGGCACTGGCCTCGCTGAGCTGGCGCGCCATATCCATAGTTGGAATTAGCGCCTGGGTATTGGCCTGCTCAACCTGGCTGACAAAACGCAGGTTATACCAGCCTGTCAGCGTACTGATAAGAGTCAGTGCCGCCATCAGGGCAAAGCCTATCCACAGTCGTTTGGTCAGAGATAAATTCACTGTCTGGTCGCCACAGATTAAAAAGGTTGAGTCCAAAAGAGGAAAGCAACTAGGATAAAGCCTTATCAATGTTGAGGCTATCATGCGCGTATTGCTTTTCCTGCTTATAACGCTTATTCCCGGCCTGGGTCACGCGACCGGGTCCGCATTGCTGCGCTGGCAGGATACGCAGCAGGCAGTCCCGGAACGGCAAACGGACGTTACTGCAAACAAAGTCTGGAAACTGTGCGCGCTGTATCCCAGCCTGAAAGATTCCTATTGGCTTTCCGTGAATTACGGCATGCTTGAGGCGGCGAGAAAATATGGAGTAAGCCTGAAGGTGTTAGAGGCGGGAGGGTATCGTCAGTTCTCCACGCAAAAAACACAAATCGCCCAGTGTCAGCAATGGGGAGCGGATGCCATATTGCTGGGAAGCAGCACGACGACCTTCCCGGATCTTTCCGTGCAGGTGGGCGCGTTGCCGGTCATTGAGGTAGTGAATGCGATACACGATCCGACGGTGAAAGCACGGGTCGGCGTCCCGTGGTTCCAGATGGGGTATCAGCCGGGCCGCTATCTGGTCAAGTGGAGTGGCGGCAAACCGTTAAAGGTTCTGCTATTGCCAGGACCTGATGACGCCGGAGGCAGCCGTGAAATGGTGGCAGGATTCCGTCAGGCGATTGCCGGTAGCCAGGTGCACATCGTGGATGTGGCGTTGGGGGATAATGATATTGAAGTTCAGCGCAACCTGTTGCAGGAGATGCTTGAGCGTCACCCGGATGTCGATGTGGTTGCCGGTACGGCAATTGCTGCGGAAGCGGCGATGGGAGAGAAGCGGAACCAGGGGACGCCGCTCACCGTGGTCTCATTTTACCTGTCGCATCAGGTATATCGTGGACTTAAACGCGAAAGAATCATTATGGCTGCCAGCGATCAGATGGTCTGGCAAGGTGAACTGGCGATTCAACAGGCGATCAGGGTGTTACAAGGGCAACCGGTACCGGAAAATATCAGTCCGCCGATTCTGGTGCTCACCCCGAAAAATGCCGACAGCCAGCATGTTCAGTGCTCGCTGTCTCCTGGTGGGTTCCGTCCGGTTTATTTGTATCAGTACACGTCGGCCGCTAAGAAATAACCTTCGCCGTGCTGTGTAACCAGCAAATCAGCCCGCAGCTTGTGGCGCAAACGGCGGATCAATACATCCACGGTACGTAAGTCTGGATTGTCTACCCGTCGTGCCGAAAGCATACGCAGTAAACGTTCGCGGCTGAGAATTTCCCCCGGATTGGTGACAAAGGCGACCAGCATTTCATACTCGGCGCGGGTGAGTTTGATCGTCTCATCGCCCAGCTCCAGGGTATGCCGGGAGACATTCAGACAGTACCCGGCAAACTGATAGCAGTTATCTTTGGTCTCCGGCTGTGCCTGGCGGGCAAGATCGATACGCCAGAGCAAGTTTTTAACCCGGACCACCAGTTCACGTAGCTCCAGTGGCTTGGTGACATAATCATCAGCGCCCATTTCCAGGCCAACGATCCGGTCAATTTGATCGCTACGGCCTGTCACCAGAATGATCCCCACCGTTGAGCGTTCGCGCAGGGCGCGGGTCAGCATTAAGCCATTTTCGTCCGGGAGGTTGATATCCAACAGAATAAGATCGACAGGATGTTGTGACATGATCTCACGTAGGCCTGTAGCGCTGGCGGTGACCGAGACGTGGTAACCCTCCTGTTCAAAGTATGCCTGCAACCTCGCCTGGGTGACGGGTTCATCTTCAACAATGACAATGTGATGCGACATCCTGATGGCGTTCTCTTTCTGTTCATATCTGTTCACATTGTGCAGTAAGCCATTCATCCTGACCAGTGTTGCTGTTCACATTTGCGAAATAAGATCCTCTGTAACTAAACCATAAGAATACAGGGGCTATTATGCGGAAACTATGGAGGGCGCTGCTCAGACCGAGCGCACGTTGGTCAGTGTTGGCGCTGGTCGTTATCGGGATTGTGGTCGGTATTGCGCTGATCGTCTTGCCGCACGTTGGTATTAAATTAACCAGCTCAACCGAGTTTTGCGTGAGCTGCCACAGTATGCAGCCAGTTTACGAAGAATATAAACAGTCTGCGCATTTTCAGAATGCCTCCGGGGTGCGCGCAGAATGTCATGACTGCCACATTCCATCTGATATTCCAGGCATGGTGAAACGTAAGCTGGAGGCCAGCAACGATATTTACCAAACCTTTGTTGCC
This sequence comes from Citrobacter sp. A316, assembly GCF_002042945.1. Classification (NCBI taxonomy): domain Bacteria; kingdom Pseudomonadati; phylum Pseudomonadota; class Gammaproteobacteria; order Enterobacterales; family Enterobacteriaceae; genus Citrobacter; species Citrobacter sp. A316. The sequence continues at coordinate 4,789 of NZ_MVFZ01000009.1, read as the reverse complement.
CACTCTATTGATACTCCAGAGAAATTCGAAGCCAAACGCGCTGAGCTGGCGGAACGAGAATGGGCGCGAATGAAGGAGAACAACTCCGCGACCTGTCGTTCTTGTCATGACTATGATGCGATGGATCACGCTAAACAACATCCTGAAGCTGCGCGCCAGATGAAGATTGCAGCCAAGGACAACCAATCCTGTATCGACTGCCATAAAGGTATTGCGCACCAGCTTCCCGATATGAGCAGCGGTTTCCGCAAGCAGTTTGATGAGCTACGCGCCAGGGCGAATGACGATGGTGAGACGCTCTACTCTCTGGATATCAAACCTATTTATGCCGCCAAAGGTGATAAAGAACCTGCAGGCTCACTGCTGCCCGCCTCTGAAGTGAAAGTGTTAAAGCGTGACGGTGACTGGCTGCAAATTGAAATTGTGGGTTGGACTGAGAGCAATGGGCGTCAGCGCGTGTTGGCGCAACTGCCGGGCAAGCGCATTTTTGTGGCCTCCATTCGTGGCGACATCCAGCAGCACGTGAAGACGCTGGAGCAAACCACCGTTGCGGAAACGAATACGCCATGGAGTAAATTGCAGGCCACTGCCTGGATGCAGAAGGGCGATATGGTCAACGACATCAAACCTATCTGGGCCTATGCCGACTCGCTCTATAACGGAACCTGTAACCAATGCCACGGCGCGCCAGAGAAAGAACACTTTGATGCTAACGGTTGGATTGGCACGTTGAACGGCATGATTGGATTTACCAGTCTGGATAAGCGTGAAGAACGTACCTTGCTGAAATATTTGCAGATGAATGCCTCTGACACTACGGATAAGCCGCATGGCGATAAGGGAGAAAGCAATGAAAAATAACGATCTCTTTCAGGCATCTCGCCGACGTTTTCTACTGCAGTTGGGCGGCTTGACCGTAGCCGGTATGTTGGGACCTTCTTTGCTCACGCCCCGTAGCGCCAACGCCGCAGAAGTCCAGGGCACTGGCGTCAAAGAGGGAATTCTGACCGGATCTCACTGGGGGGCAATTCGTGCCACCGTGGTTGACGGTCGTTTCATTGAGGCCAAGCCGTTCGAGCGCGATAAATACCCGTCAAAAATGATCGCCGGACTGCCGGATCACGTACACGGTGGAGCGCGAATTCGCTACCCGATGGTCCGCGTGGACTGGTTGCGTAAGCGCCATCAGAGCGATACCTCGCAACGTGGAGATAACCGCTTTGTGCGCGTTTCGTGGGATGAAGCGCTGGATTTCTTCTATCAGGAGCTGGAGCGCATTCAGAAGACCTATGGTCCGAGCGCGCTGCTGACGGCCAGCGGCTGGCAATCGACCGGCATGTTCCACAATGCTTCCGGGATGCTGGCACGCGCCATTGCGCTGCATGGTAACAGCGTGAGCACGGGGGGCGACTATTCCACCGGTGCCGCTCAGGTCATTTTGCCGCGCGTGGTAGGGTCAATGGAGGTATATGAACAGCAGACCTCCTGGCCACTGGTACTCGAAAACAGCAAAACCATTGTGTTGTGGGGTTCTGACCTCATCAAAAACCAGCAGGCGAACTGGTGGTGTCCGGATCATGATGTCTACGAATACTACGAGCAACTGAAAGATAAAGTGGCGCGGGGCGAGATTTCGGTCATCAGCGTTGACCCGGTCATCACCTCGACTCACGACTACCTGGGCCGCGACAAGGTTAAGCACATCGCCGTGAACCCGCAGGCTGATGTGCCGCTACAGCTGGCGCTGGCACACACGCTGTATACCGAGAAGCTTTACGATAAGCATTTCCTCGATAACTACTGCGTTGGGTTTGAGCAATTTCTGCCTTATCTGCTGGGAGAAAGTGACGGACAGCCTAAAGATGCCCAGTGGGCGGAAAAAATCTGCGGAATTGATGCGGATACGATTCGTGAACTGGCGCGGCAGATGGCGGGTGGCAGAACGCAAATTATTGCCGGCTGGTGCGTGCAGCGTATGCAGCATGGGGAACAGTGGGCGTGGATGATTGTAGTGCTGGCCTCAATGCTCGGGCAAATTGGCTTACCCGGCGGGGGATTTGGCTTTGGCTGGCACTACAACGGCGCGGGCACCCCGGGGCGTAAAGGCGTTATCCTGAGCGGATTTTCTGGTTCCACCACCGTTCCACCGGTACATGACAGCTCCGATTATAAGGGCTATAGCAGTACCATCCCGATCGCGCGTTTTATCGATGCGATTCTGGAGCCGGGCAAGAGCATTAACTGGAACGGTAAAACCGTCAAGCTGCCGCCGTTGAAGATGTGCGTTTTTGCCGGGACCAACCCTTTCCATCGTCACCAGCAGATCAACCGTATTATTGAGGGCTGGCGTAAGCTGGAAACCGTTGTCGCCATCGACAATCAGTGGACCTCGACCTGTCGGTTCGCTGATATCGTATTGCCGGCGACGACCCAGTTTGAACGTAACGATCTCGACCAATATGGCAACCACTCCAACCGCGGAATTATCGCCATGAAGCAGTTGGTGCAGCCGCAGTTTGAAGCGCGTAATGATTTCGATATTTTCCGCGATCTTTGCCGCCGCTTTAACCGTGAAGAAGCGTTCACTGAAGGGCTGGATGAGATGGGCTGGTTGAAGCGCATCTGGCAGGAAGGAAGTCAGCAAGGGAAGGGACGCGGTGTTCATCTTCCGGCCTTCGACGTTTTCTGGGATCAGCAAGAGTACGTTGAATTTGATCATCCGCAGATGTTTGTACGCCATCAGGCCTTCCGCGAAGATCCCGACCTTGAACCGCTGGGGACGCCGAGCGGTTTGATCGAGATATATTCGAAAACTATTGCCGATATGCAATATGACGATTGCCAGGGACATCCGATGTGGTTTGAGAAAATCGAACGTTCACACGGTGGGCCTGGGTCGCAACGTTGGCCGCTGCATCTGCAATCCGTCCACCCGGATTTCCGTCTGCATTCACAGCTCTGCGAGTCCGAAGCGCTGCGTAAGCATTACGCGGTAGGTGGCAAAGAGCCGGTGTTTATTAACCCGCAGGATGCCAGCGCCAGGGGGATCCGCAACGGCGATATAGTTCGTGTATTTAACGCGCGTGGACAAGTGCTGGCCGGAGCGGTTGTTTCCGATCTCTACTCGCCGGGCGTGGCACGCATCCATGAAGGTGCCTGGTACGATCCTGATAACGGTGGAGAAATCGGAGCGCTGTGTAAATACGGCAATCCGAACGTGTTAACCATAGATATCGGCACGTCTCAGCTGGCGCAGGCGACCAGTGCGCATACTACGCTGGTGGAAATTGAGAAATATACCGGTAAGGTGGATATCGTGACGGCGTTCAGTGGCCCGATAAAAATGGTGGCGCAGTGTGAATATGTCCCGGCTGAGCAGGTGAAGTCATGATGAAACACATCTCCCTGACGACAGAACAGATGGCCTGTGTTTATGCATGGTTGGCGCAAATGTTTTCCCGGGAGCGTGACAGTGAGGGATTAGCGCAATTGCAGTCCAGCGAAATGGCTGAGTGGTTCACCGTACTCAAAGGCGAGCCGCTGCTTGAGGCGCAGGTCCTTCAGTTGGAAGCGAAAATTGCCGCGCTTAAGGTGCGTGAGGATGCCACCCTGGAACTGGCGGCTGATTTTTGCAGCCTGTTTCTGATGTCGGATAAACACGCGGCGTTACCCTATGCGTCGGCTCATCTTGAAGGAGGGCCAAACTACGGGGTCATTAAACAACTGTTATCTGATGCGGGCATGCAGGTAAGTGATACGTTTAGCGAATCAGCCGATCATCTGGCGATTTTTATCGAACTGCTGAGCCATCTGCATTTTTCTCTTGGAGAGCCAGAGGTTAGCCGTCAGCGTATTGATGCGTTGCGCAGAGAAACGCTGGCTGGGCTGTTACGCTGGTTACCGGAATTCACCACCCAATGCCACCGGTATGATGACTTTGGTTTTTACGGTGCATTGAGCCAGCTGTTGCTGGCGTTGGTAAGACTGGATACTCAGAACGAAGGGATGGCCTGAGCCACAAAAAAACGGGAGCACTTTCGCTCCCGTTTTAACCCTATCACCGCACAACCAGCACTGGGCATTTCGCGTGGCGGACTACGGCTGCCGCCGTAGAACCCAGCAGATAAGTGCTAAACCCCGGCTTATGTGAGGCAATGACAATAAGTTCGGCGTCAACCGCCTCCGCCACCTTGAGGATCTGATCTTTTGGTGGGCCGTAAACGACGTGGGTCTGACTCCTGCCGGCAGGAATATTGAACTGCTTAATAATCTCTTCGAGTTTTTCGCTGGCCTTGGCCTGCAGACCACTTCTGTCCGGGAATTCGGTAGAGTAGGCCAGCCCCAGCGAGGCATAGAACGGAACGGTAGGAATAACGGCTAAAAAGTGAACCTTCGCGGTTTTAGCATGCGCCTGGACCTGCGGAACAACATGACGAGTTAAATCGGTTTCAGAGATATCAATGGGCACCAGAATTGAGCGATACATATTCACTACCTCCTGTTTGTTTACCTCTACCCTGAGTGTAGCGAAAGTCGTCTCTGTATAATAAGTGACCAGATCAAGGTTACGTGCATAAATGCGCGTCAATGAAATGTGTGTGTCGCATGTCTGGCCGTATATGTATATGTGAGGAAAACTGTAAGACAGGTATCTTCATTAATACGTGTAATCACAAAATAGAAAAAGGTTTTTTTTCATATGTTTTCATTGTATATTTTATTATATAACGAGTACTGCCACGGGATTAATTTCAGCGACTTTTAGTGTTTATTAAATTTTTATTCTTAA